>NZ_JBIUWM010000058.1:0-36228 GCF_044743445.1 Pseudomonas sp. NPDC087615
TAACAAAAATGCCCCGTATCTTTCGATGCGGGGCATTTTCTTAAACCGCGATGCAGATTGCTAGGTTTTCACACAGTCTGTTCGGCGGGTTTTTTGTTGCCTGAGAAAAAGGATTGTGGCTATTGACTCTCGAAATGCCGGAAAAAGGCTGGCGTTTTCTGAAATGACCTACAGCTGTAAGCATGGAAGAACGGCTGCCAATACTCAGGCTCGCTTTCTGAAGCTCTGACACAAGCTGCGCCAGTGATACTAGAGGCTGTGGCAGCATTGCGGTTCGTTAGCGGCCAGACCTACGCCGTAGGTATCTACAGCGACATCGGCGCTTGCACCATCGGCCAAGTCTGGAAAGATCCCAGCAATTGCTCCCCATGCCTGCAACAACTGCTCGAATAAACCGCTAAAGCCTCCGGATGTCTTGGCGTCCGGAGGTTTCAATCAGTTGACCACGATGCTGCCGTCGGCCTGTTGTTTGTAAATCGTATAGGGCAACAGCAAAGTGTCGAGGATCCCCGAGGCGGCCGCATCGACTAACAGGCCGAACGAGGCGTTGTCGTAGTTGAACGCATCGACGTCTTCCGGCTTTTCTGCGTGCAGCATGCAGAAGTCGTAGGTCACGCCGCTGTAGATTCGGGGAACGGCGCCGCAGTAGGTTTTCTTGGTTTTGAGCTGCTCGGTAGAACTCTTATCGCTCAAAACAACGGTCTGTACCGTGCCACACCCGGTCAGCAACATCGCTGCCAGCATCAAGGCCTGAATTTTCATACCGCCAATCCTTGCCGGAAAAACCTCAATCTACCCCGATCTTGCGCCCAATGCACTCAAGCCATCGGTGGTAAACGACGCTTGACCGGGGTCTTCTTGACGATTGCCGTATTGGTTTCGGCCAGGGTATTGAGGCGATCGAGCAGGGTGTCGAGTTGCTCCATCGAGCGCACATGCAGGCGGGCGATAAAGCAGTCCTCGCCCGTCACCTTGTCGCACTCGGTGAATTCTGGAATCGACATGATCTGCCGCTCGACCTCTTGAAGCTGCCCCGGCAGCGGACGGACACGCACGATGGCCTGTAATTGATAACCGAAGCACTTCGGATCGATCTCCACGGTATAGCCCTTGAGCACGCCGCGCTCTTCCAGACGCCGCAAGCGCTCGGCCACGCTGGGCGAGGACAGGCCACTGATCTGCGCCAGCGCCTTGAGCGAGCGCCGCGAATCTTCCATCAGTGCGCTGATGAGTATCCGGTCGATATCGTCGGTCATGAATTCAACTCCAGTATTAGGCTGTTTGCGTAAATAACCCACGATAAGAAAGGCAGAAATCGAGTTTAGCCTGTTTATTACGCTGGAGCGGCCGCGTGTCTGCTTGGCATACTTTTGCCACGCTTTCGTCCAACGCAAAGGAGATTTGATGATGGACAACACACTTCGTCGCGGCTCAATCGAGATGACCGCTGCCATGCTGATATCCGGGACAATCGGCTGGTTCGTGCTGATGTCCGGGCAACCGGTGCTCGACGTGGTGTTCTGGCGCTGCCTGTTCGGTGCCGTCACCTTGCTGGTGATTTGCGCTGTGTTCGGCTTTTTGCGCCCGAGCACTCTGACCCGCACCACGTTCTTGCTGGCGGTACTCAGCGGCGTGGCGATTGTCGGTAACTGGGTGCTGTTGTTCGCCTCGTATTCTCGGGCTTCGATTGCCATCGGCACGGCGGTTTACAACGTGCAGCCGTTTATGTTGGTCGGATTGGCAGCATTGTTTCTCGGCGAGAAAATCACCTTGCAGAAGCTGTTCTGGCTGGGGATTTCATTTGTAGGGATGTTGGCGATTGTCAGTGCCCACGGTCAGCAAGGCGAGGGCGGTGATGACTATCTGATGGGCATTGCCTTGGCTTTGGGCGCGGCGTTTCTCTATGCCATCGCTGCGTTGGTCATCAAACGCCTGACTGGCACGCCGCCGCACCTGATCGCACTGATTCAGGTGTGCACCGGGGTACTGCTGCTCGCGCCGTTCGCGCATTTTTCCGCACTGGCGCAAGCGCCGGTTGCGTGGGCCAGTCTGTTGGCGCTGGGCATCGTCCACACCGGTCTGATGTACGTGCTGTTGTACGGCGCGATTCAGAAGTTGCCAACCGCACTGACCGGCGCACTGTCCTTCATCTACCCGATTGCCGCGATTTTCGTCGACTGGTTCGCCTTCGGCCATCGTCTGGAAATTCTCCAGTGGCTCGGTGTGGCGGCGATTCTGCTGGCGGCCGCCGGTATGCAGCGGGGCTGGGGTTTCAAGAGCGGGCAGTTGGCGACGCGGTAGTCTTCAGATGTTCCAGCGCAGTGCGGTTTTCGCCAAGCGCTGGCGCATCTCTGCGACGTTCGCGGCGAGTTGCCGGGTCAACAATCGATAGCCATCCAACGCACTATAGACCGGCGCGTCCAGGCTGGCATACGGCAACTCCAACGACCGATCCAGTCGCTGCGTTGCGCCGGTTTTCAGGGCGCGGGCCATGCCGATCAATTGCACGCGAATCTGCCGGTGCTCGGCCTGCAACGCTGATTGCAGATGCGCCATGGCGTCCGGGTCGTTGGCGTCCGGACGGGTGTTGCCGAGGATCTCCAGCGTGCTGATGCACATGCGCAGGTTGCGCTGAATCGCATCGAGCTCTGTCATCGAGACTTTCACTTCCTTGGACACCGACGGCATCAGTGAGCGCAGTTGCACCATTACACCGTTCAAGCGGCCCATCAGTTTCAAATGCTCATCAGCGCTGACCGCTTGGCCGCTGATGATCCGCCCATACACCGTGGCGCAGTCGCGCAAGGCGTCGGCCAGTGTGTAGCGCCAGGAATACACCGCGTACAGCGGCAGGGCGAAGGAGAACGCCAGGGCCAGCGCAATGCCGATCAGAATATCGACCCCACGCCACAACCCGTCAGTGATCGGATTGTCGCCGTGCCCGGCGACAATGAAAACGGTAATCGCCGAAAGCAGAGCGGTGTAGCCGCCCTTGCCGATGGCGTGATAGGAGAAGAACCCGCAGACCACCGCCATGGCGAAGTACGTCAGCCACGGCATCCCGAGCCACGCTTGTTGAGCCACCAGCAGCAAGCCCACGCCGGCACCGATCAAGGTGCCGGTGGCGCGTTCGGCGGCTTTCTTGCCGATGTTGCCGTGGTGCTGCAAACCGCCGATCACCACCAGCATGGTCACGGACGCCCACTCGCCGTGGGGCAGGTTGATGCCGGTGGTTAGCACAATGGTCGCCAACAACCCCAGTGCCACCCGCACCGCGTGGATCAGTCGGGCGTGTCGGTAGCGCCGATACGGGTCCAGTAACGGACGCAGGATTCGGCGCAACAGCGGTGGCAGTCGGTGGTTGCTGAACGTACTCAGTGCATGGCCCTCGTCAGAAGATGTAATCGGTGGTCAGGAAACTCGAATCGCGTCCGCGAATGATTTCGCTGATCAGATCCTTGTTGCTGTCCTGGTACTTGGTCGCCACCAGTGTGCGGATCGAAAACACCCGCAGTGCATCGTGTACCGACAACGTACCTTCGGCGGAGTTCTTGCGACCGTTGAACGGATAGGTGTCCGGGCCGCGCTGGCATTGGGCGTTGAGGTTAATCCGTCCGACCTGATTGGCGAAGGTGTCGACCAGTCGCCCGACCGCTACGGGGTTGGTGCCAAAGATACTCAGTTGCTGGCCGAAATCCGATTCCAGCACGTAATCGATCACGGTATCGAGATGGCGGTACGGCACGATCGGCACCACCGGGCCGAACTGCTCCTCCTGATAGATGCGCATCTGCGGATTCACCGGGTACAGCACCGCCGGGTAGAAGAACGACTCGCGGGATTCACCGCCATTGGGGTTGACCACCTCGGCGCCCTTGCTGCGCGCATCCGCCACCAGAGCATGCAGATAATCGACCTTGCCCGACTCTGGCAGTGGCGTCAGCGACACGCCGCTGTCCCACGGCATGCCGGGTTTGAGCGTAGCCAGTTTGGCGTTGAATTTCTCGATGAAGCTATCCACGACATCCTCATGGACAAACAGGATCTTCAGCGCCGTGCAGCGTTGGCCGTTGAACGACAGCGAGCCGGTGACGGCTTCGCTGACCGCGTTGTCCAGATCGACTTCCGGCAGGACGATGCCGGGGTTCTTCGCATCCAGCCCCAACGCGGCACGCAAACGGTGAGGTTTGGGGTGCAGTTTTTTCAGATCGCTGGCGGCTTTGTTGGTGCCGATGAACGCGAAAATATCGATTTTGCCACTGGCCATCAGCGCACTGACGGTTTCACGGCCGCTGCCGTAGATCACGTTGATCACGCCCGTGGGGAAGCTGTCGCGAAACGCCTCGAGCAACGGACGAATCAGCAGGACGCCGAGCTTGGCCGGTTTGAACACCACGGTGTTGCCCATGATCAGTGCCGGGATCAGCGTGGTGAAGGTCTCGTTCAGCGGATAGTTGTAAGGCCCCATGCACAGGGCCACGCCAAGCGGCACGCGACGGATCTGGCCGAGTGTGTCCTGCTCCAGCTCGAAACGGCTGGAGCGGCGGTCGAGTTCTTTCAGGGCATTGATGGTGTCGACGATGTAGTCGCAGGTGCGGTCGAACTCTTTTTCCGAATCCTTGAGGTTCTTGCCGATCTCCCACATCAGCAGTTTGACCACGGCATCACGCTGCTGACGCATCCGGCCGAGGAAGGCTTCGACGTGCTGGATACGTTCGGCCACACGCAGGGTCGGCCACAAGCCCTGGCCCCGGTCATAAGCGCGAACGGCGGCGTCGAGGGCGGTGAGGGCGGTGTCGGCGTCGAGCA
This sequence comes from Pseudomonas sp. NPDC087615, assembly GCF_044743445.1. Lineage (NCBI taxonomy): Bacteria > Pseudomonadati > Pseudomonadota > Gammaproteobacteria > Pseudomonadales > Pseudomonadaceae > Pseudomonas > Pseudomonas sp. NPDC087615. Next base: position 4,810 of record NZ_JBIUWM010000058.1, read on the forward strand.
GTGGCGTGCTGCCGAGGATCACTTGTTCGTCGCCGTTCTCGCCGTGATTCAAGTACACCGGGCTGCGCACGGTGGCGAGTGGGCCATCCCAGCGACGCAGTTCGCCGTCGACCAGGTATTCGCGTTGCTCGACCTGACCGTCGAGGCGGTATTTTTCCGGGATGTCGCTGACAGAAGGGAACAGGTTGCCAAGGATATTTGCTGTGGTCATGTCGCTACCCCGTGTTGGATGTCCGCGTGCAATTGGAAAAGTCTGTACAGGTTATACGCCTGAATGCGCCGAAATTTAAACCTGCAAATGTCACCTGAATGTCACGCAGAGGCGCGGAACAGAGCTTTAAGGCTGATATGTGCTGGTGCTGTCGATGGCACCGAACGTTTGCGGCAATACCTCGCACTGGCGAAGGAATTGGGCACGCGGATGCGCATCAACATCGAACTCGACGTCGGCTTGCATCGAGGCCCCTCCCTGATTAAAAGTTTCCTCTGCTGTCTTCCCACCCAATCTCAACATTTGAAATGAAGCTTTTATGACAAAAGTTCGGTAGCACATCGCCAGTCCGGTCATGCCTATGTAACGCGCTTGAGGGGCCTTTCGGGGCGCATTTCACAAGCCGAGGCGGGACGCCGGGAGTGAGGCAATGGGGACTATGGAACGCTACTCGAAAGTGGGCATGCAGGAGCTCGATCAGCGCTTGTCGAAGATCGTCGAAGCCGCGCGCAAGAAGCCGGTTTCGGTGTATCGCTACGGCGCGCCGTGGGTCTGGATCGTCTCGCAGGATGACTGGCAGGGCGCCTTGAAAGAGGTGTCCAGCTACATTCCGCCGGGCCATTCGCTGGTCTTGCTGCGCCCACAGATCGATGACTTGCTCGACGCCCACCGTAACATCCTCCATGACCTCGACGCCGAACCCGGCATGTTGATCCCCGCGCAAACGGTCATGCACATCCTGCTGCTGCAGTTGCTGTACTCGGTACCCAGCGAGCAGCAACTCTATGAGCAGCTCAATTACAACCTGTTGTTCCGCTGGTTCGTTGGCCTGGGCCTGAACCAGAAAGTCTGGAGCTTCAACATCCTCAGTCGCGACATCGCCACGCTGCTCAACAACCCGCGTGCGGTGCAGCTCATTCAAAAAATCATCGGCGAAGTGTTCTGCGGTGCCTTGCTGCAAATGCCTGAGTTCTCCTTGAACTTCGCGCTTCTGCACACCTGGCTCGGCAAGCACGCCTGCGCCTCAACAGCCAGCAATTGACGCAACACAGAGGGCGCTGAGGCGCCAACAGGTCATCGCGAATTCAGGGGGTAGTGTGGAACAGATTTTCACGTCACGGCTGGCGCTGTGGGGCTGGCTGTTAGTGGCGGTTGGCGCGCAGTCGGCACTGGCCGAAGAAACCACCAAAAGTGCAGCGGCGCAGCGTCTGGTCGACGTCAACGAATACTTCGTGCGCGGTAACACGGTGCTTGATGCGCGGGCCATCGAAGAGGCGGTGTACCCGTTCCTCGGTCCGCAAAAAGCGCTGAGCGACATCGAAGGTGCGCGCGACGCGTTGCAGAAGGTCTATCAGGAACGCGGCTATCAATCGGTGTTCGTCGAATTGCCGGAGCAAGCGGTGGCGGACGGCATCGTTTATCTGCAAGTCAGCGAAACCAAGGTCGGCCGGGTGCGCGTGGTCGGCGCCAAGCACTATTCGCCGCTGGACATCCGTGACGAAGTGCCAGCGCTCAAGGAGGGTGAGGTACCGGACTTCGCCAAGGTTCAGGGTGAACTGGCGCAACTGAACAAGACGCCCGGCCGGCAGGTCATGCCGCTGGTTCGCGAGGGCCAGCGCCCCGGCACCATGGACGTCGATTTACAGGTTGAAGATCAGAACCCTTGGACGGCCAGCGTCGGTCTGAACAACGACTACAGCGCCGACACCGAAAAGCTGCGCACCGTCGCCAGCCTTGGCTACAACAACCTCTGGCAGCTCGGCCACAGCATTTCCCTGACCTACTTCACCGCGCCGCAAGACACCGACAACGCCAAGGTCTGGTCGGGCGCTTATACCGCCCCGCTGACCGATCGCTGGAGCGTGCAGTTGTCCGGTTACCAGTCCGACAGCAACGTCGCCACCATTGGCGGCAGCAACGTGCTGGGCAAGGGCCATTCCTACGGGGTGTCGGCGATCTACACGCTGCCATCCAGCGGCAGTTGGTCGAACTCGTTGTCGGCGGGCGTCGACTTCAAGGACTTCGAAGAACGCCTGACCCTCTCCGGCGAGAGCGACAAGGTGCCACTGAAATACGCACCGTTCACCTTCGCCTACAACGGCTATCGATACACCGAAAAGAGTCAGCTCGGCCTCGGTTTGAGTCTGGTCGCGGCCACCCGCAGCCTTTTTGGCTATGGCAGTTCCGACGAAGACTTCGACTACAAACGCTACCGCGCCAAGCCGAGTTTCGCCGTGCTCAAGGGCGACACCAGTTACACCTGGACCTTCGACAGCGACTGGCAAAGCGCGAGCAAAGCCGCGTTTCAACTAGCTTCGGGGCCACTGGTTTCCAACGAACAATTTTCTGCCGGTGGCGCGACGTCGGTGCGCGGCTATCTGGCCGCCGAGCGCACGGGCGATGACGGTTATCTGCTGAGCCAGGAACTGCGCACGCCCTCGCTGGCCAAGTTCGCCGGCACCTGGATGCAGGACTGGCGTTTCTATGCCTTCGCCGAAGGCGCGCAACTGTACCTGCGCGACGAACTGCCTGATCAGGACGCCAATTACGCCCTGGCCAGTGTCGGCCTCGGCACCCGCGCCAGCCTGAGCAAATGGCTGTCGGGCAGCCTCGACTGGGGTTATCCGCTACTCGAAGGGCCGAACACCTCGAAACAGGAATCGCGCCTGCACTTCAACCTTCAAGCCACTTTCTAAAGGAGCACGTTCATGCAGCGCCTCTTTCTTTCGTTGTTGATCTGCCTGGGCTTCGTGCTCCCGGCCACGGCTCAGGCCTGGTGGCAGGACGACTGGCATTACCGCAAACAAATTGCCGTCGACACCACGCCGCAAGGGGCGGCGATCAATCAACCGCTCGGCCGCACCGCGCTACTGGTGCGCCTGCACACCGGCAACTTCACCTTCGACGGTGTGAAGGAGGACGGCTCGGACCTGCGCTTCGTCGCCGCCGATGACAAAACCGTACTCAACCATCAGATCGAAAGCTTCGACGCGCTGATGGGCATGGCGTTGATCTGGGTCGATGTGCCGAATGTCGAGGGCGGTCAGCGTCAGGACATCTGGATGTACTACGGCAATCAAAAGGCCCCGGCCACCGGCAACGGCCAACTGACCTTCGATCCGAATTACACCGCGCTGTATCACTTCGACGGCGCCACCGGCACCCCGGCCAAAGACACCACGGCCTACGGCAACACCGCGCAAAGTGCGACCGGCGCGGCGATTGACGGCGTCGTCGGGCGGGCCTTGCAGTTCAGCGGTCAGCCGTTGTTAATGCCGGCCAGCCCTTCGTTGCAGCACAACGCTGGCAGTGCGTTCACCTTCAGCGCTTGGCTGCGACTGGATCAGGCCGATGGCGAGCAACTGATTCTGGCCCGCCGAGAAGGTGCCAACAGTTTGCTGGTGGGGGTGAATCAGGGCGTGCCGTTCGTGGAAATCGACGGCCAGCGCGCCGTTGCCACGCAGCCGCTCAACCCCGGCCAATGGCAACACGTCGCGCTGACGGCCGAAGGTTCCAAAGTCACCCTGTACATCAACGGTCGTGAAGGTGCTGCACTGGCCCTGGCCATGCCAGCGTTCAATTCGGTCATGGCCATCGGCGCTGATCTGCAAGAAGGCCCTTATCTGCCGTTCGTAGGCGCCATCGACGAACTGCGCCTGTCGAAAGTCGCCCGCCCGGCGCCGTTGCTGCTCGCCGATGCCACCTCGCAGGGCGCCGAGTCGAAACTGGTCGCCTACGGGGTTGATGAAGAACAGTCGGGCTTCGGGTTCGGCAGCCTCGGTTTCCTGCTCAACGCAGTACCGGTGGACGCCTGGGTGATCATCGCCGTGCTGGTGCTGATGATGTTCCAGTCGTGGATCATCATGCTGCGCAAGAACCGCACGCTCGGCCGCGTGACGTCAGCCAACGAAGATTTCCGCGTGCAGTTCGCCAAGGTCGGCACGCGCCTGGAGATGTTTGCCGACGACACGCAACTTGCCCAGCGCCTGGAACATTCGTCGCTGTGGCGCCTGTATCTGGTGGCCGTGAAAGAAATTCGCACCCGCCGTGAGCAGGGCGCCGACACCTCCTCGGTTTCGGCGGCGACCATCGAAGCCATTCGTTGCTCGATGGACGGTGTGCGCACCCGCGAAAACCAACAGCTGAGTTCGAAGCTTTCGACCCTGTCCAACGCCATCGCCGGTGGCCCGTATATCGGCCTGCTCGGCACCGTGCTGGGGATCATGGTGGTGTTCCTCGGTACCGCCATGGCCGGCGACGTCAACATCAACGCCATCGCGCCCGGCATGGCCGCTGCCTTGCTGGCGACGGCGATGGGTCTGTTCGTCGCGATCCCGGCGCTGTTCGGCTACAACCGCCTGATCACGCGCAACAAGGAAGTCAGTGCCGACATGCGCGTGTTCGTCGACGAGTTCATCACACGTTTGGCGGAGATGCATGGCGAAAGCCAGTTCAGTGAGGCGTCGCACTCGCGCGGCCATCACGCCAACCACTCCGTACCGGCCTGAGGAGCTCTGACATGGCGTCCGTAAATGCCTCCCACGACGATGACGAAGATTCAGCCGTCGACAGCATCAACATCACGCCGCTGGTGGACGTGCTGATGGTGGTGCTGGTGATGTTCATCCTCACCGCCACTGCGCAGGTGTCGGGAATCCAGATCAATCTGCCCAAGGCCAGCGCTTCGGTGTCGCTGTCCGAAGCCAAGACCAAGGCCATTTCGGTTAACGACGGCGGCCAGGTGTTCCTTGATGCCTACCCGGTGACCCTGGCCGAACTGGAAGAACGCCTGCGCATCGAGAAAGCGCAGAGCCCGGACTTCCCGGTGATCGTGCGCGGTGACGCGACGGTGCAATACCAGAAAGTCATTGAAGTGCTGGATCTGTTGCGCCGGCTCGAACTGTCCCAAGTCGGTCTCGTGACCGGCAAACCGACGCAGGGTTGAGTCATGACCGCACAACTCCCGATCGAGCCACTGCCGGTAAAGCAGTCGCCACTGCGCTTTGTGAAGTGGGGCGCCGGGCTGTTGGTCGGCGCACTGGCAGCGTGGTTTCTGTGGCAGTGGGCCAACGACATGAGCGGCATCCGCCGCGAAGCGCCAAAGGTGCCGACGATCATTCCGCTACCGCCACCACCACCTGCGCCGCCTGAAAAACCGCCGGAACCGGAGACACCAGTGGAAGAAAAGATCGTCGAGCCCGAGCCAACGCCAGAGCCGCAAGAGGTCAAGCCCGAAGAAGAGGCGCCGCCATCACCGGCGGACGATCTGGCCAACCCGATGCAAATGGATGGCGATGCGCAGTCCGGCAACGACGCCTTCAACATCGGCGCGGGCAAGGGCGGCGGGATGGCGGGCGCCGGAGGCGGGCGGTTGGGTAACGGCACTTACAGCCAGTTCCTCGCGTTCACGTTCCAGAAGCTGCTGCGCGAGAACCCTGAACTGCGCAACCTCGCGTTCACCTTGCAGGCCGATGTGTGGCTGAGCAGCGTCGGCGAGATCACCCGGGTCGAGCTGATCAAGTCCAGCGGCAACCCTGAAATCGATACGCAGGTTTTGGCGGCGCTGCGCAATGCGCCGCACTTAAGCGAACGGCCACCGGCCTCCATGACTTTGCCCGTGCGCCTGTCCCTGCAAGGGCGGCGTCCGGGTTAACCGAATTCTTACAGTTTTGCCAAAAGGAGTTGTGTGCAGATGATTTCCAACGTGAATCGATTGTCCCTGGCGGTCGGCATGGTCATCGCGACCCTGGTCGGTCAGGCCGCAGCAGCGCCTGCGCCTTCGGAAAACGCCACGATCAATCTGATCCGCTTGCTGGTCGAGCAGGGCATTTTGAAGCAGGACAAGGCCGACGCGCTGATCGCTCAGGCGCAGAACGAGGCCGTCCAGGCCAAGCAGGCTGCTGCCTCCACCGCCGTGGTGGCAGGCCCCGTCGCTGCGCCTGGCGATGTGCGTGTGCAGTACGTGCCGGCGGCGGTGCGTGATCAGATCCGCGATCAGGTCAAAGCCGAAGTCATGGCCACCGCCAAGCAGGAAAACTGGGCCGCGCCCAACACTTTCCCGGACTGGGCATCGCGCATCAGCTTCGACGGCGACATTCGTTTGCGTGACGAATCGCGCTACTACTCGGACAGCAACAGCAACGAAATCGTCGACTTCGCCAAGCTCAACAACAACGGCCCGTATGACGTGAACCCCAACAGCAGCACCAGTCTGCCGCCGCTGCTCAATACCCGCGAAGATCGCACCAACCAGTTCCGCATTCGCGCACGTCTGGGCATGAAAGCGGTGATCTCGCCAGAGTGGACCGCCGGCATCCGCATCGGCACCGGCTCGGACAACAATCCGGTATCGACCACGCAAAGCCTCGGCGGTGGCTTCGCCAAAAAAGACATCTGGCTCGACCAGGGTTATCTGACCTGGAAACCGTCGGATGAGCTGACGCTCACCGGTGGCCGTTTTGCCAACCCGTTCATGTCCACCGACATGCTCTATTCCAACGACCTCAACTTCGACGGTGTGGCGGCGATTTTCGACCACAAACTCAATCGTGATTGGGGCGTGTTCGGCACCGTCGGCGCGTTCCCGGTGGACTACACAAACGACACCACCAGCAGCAACGGTTTCGACAAGGAAGAGAGCGACAACAAATGGCTGTACGGCGCGCAAATCGGCGCCAAATGGGCGGTCAACAGCAACAACCGCTTGAAGGGTGCGCTGGCTTATTACCGCTTCGACGACATCGAAGGCCAGCGCTCCAGCCCTTGCGAACCGTGGGCCGGCGCACCGGGTTGCGACAGCGACGGCAGCCGCGCAGCGTTCATGCAGAAGGGCAACAGCGTGTTCCTGCTGCGTGACATCACGCCGAACCCGCTCAACCCGACGACCACGCCGCAACCGCAATACGTCGGCCTCGCGTCCGAGTTCAACCTGCTCGATCTGAACCTGGTGTGGGACGCTGATCTGCCGCAAGACTTCAAGCTGCGCAGCCAGGGCAACTACATCCATAACCTCAGCTACGACGAAGGCGACATGCGCAAGCGTTCGGCCGGGCAAATCGTCAACAACCTCGACAGCAATGGCGATATCGAAAGCGGTGCCAATGCGTGGATGGTGCAATTCACCCTCGGCAACGCCCTGGACCTGAAGAAGCAGGGCGACTGGAATATGTTCGCCGGCTACAAGTACATCCAGCCGGACGCCTTGCCGGACGGCTTTAACGACTCGTCTTTCCACCTCGGTGGCACCAACGCCAAGGGTTATTTCATCGGCGGCAACTACGGTCTGGCGAAGAACGTTTTTGCGACCGGCCGCTGGTTGAGCACAGAAGCGGTATACGGCGCGCCGTTCGATATCGATGTCTTGCAGCTTGAGATCAACACGCGCTTCTAAGGCGCCGGGAGACGGTTATGAACACGCGATTGTTGTTGCTGGGCTTTGGAATGTTGGTTGCCACCGGCGCCAGTGCCGAGGGCATGGAGGAGCGCTTGCGTACGCAATTGCGTAGCACCACCCAGCAGTTGCAAGCCTTGCAAAGTCAGCAGGCTCAGGCCAGCGCTGCGCAACTGGCAGCGCAAAACGAGGCTAAGGCTGCGCAGGCGCAAATCAAGCAATTGACCGCTGAACTGGCCAAGGTCAAAGGCGTCGCCGAGCAACTGGCGGGGCAGCAACAGAGCCTGCACAGCCAGGCGCAGGCGCAAGTGGCGGCCAGCGTTGAGCAGACCGGCAAGTACAAGAAGGCCTATGACGAGTTATTGGTCATGGCCCGCGCCAAAGAAACCGAGCGTTCCAGGCTTCAAGCGCAATTGACTGAACGTGACACACAAGTGCAGCAATGTTCAGTCAAGAATCAGCAGATGTACGGCGTCGCCAAGCAGATCCTCAGCGCCTACGAAAACATCGATGTGGCCGAAGTGATGAAGATCCGCCAGCCCTTCGCGGGCAGCGCCCGGGTCAAGTTCGATGAACTGGCCCAGGGGTTCGGCGACGAGCTCTACAAGACTCAATTCGACGCGCCGCAAGCTGCGCTCTTGCACTGATTAAAAAGCCTGATTTAAAAGACTGATAAACAAGGAAGAAGCAATGACTCAATTGATCAGCCACGTTTCCCCGCAATCGTTGACCGACGTCCTGCAAGCCGCCGGTTATCGCGTCAACCAGACCGAACAGAACGGCATCGTCCAATTGCTTAGCGCCAGTCAAGGCATTGGCTACGCCGTGCGTTTCGGCAACCCGGCGGTGGAGCAGGGCCGCTACGTCGACTTCACGTTCAGTTGTGCGCTTCGCGTGCAGGGTGAGTTGCCCCAGGGTGTGGCCGAGCAGTGGAACGCTTCGCGACGTTTTGCACGCTTGTCGTTGCAGGGCGAGTTCCTGGTGATGGAAATGGACGTGGTGCTCGCCGCCGGCGTCAGCAGCGATCACCTGCGCGGCAATCTGGAACTGTGGGATCGCTTGCTTCAGGAATTCATTGTTTATCTGCGTGACTTCAGCCAGACAACTCAAGCCTCGACGGCAAAGGTTGCCGTTGCCGAGCAAGAGGAAGTCGCGCTGTGAAAAAGCCTGCCATGGTGATCGGCGCTGGAGCCGTGGTGCTGTTGGTGGTGGCCGTGGCGCTGGTGGTGCGGCCGGGCAGTGACCCGGTCGCCGCCCAGCAGTCGGCACCAGTGTCGACGGCGGTAACGGGACCGGCGGTCGCGCGGTTGGGTAATCAGCAGGTTTCGCCTGATGAATTGCAGGCGCTGCTGGCGACAGTCCCGCCAGAGACCCGCGAACAACTGCGCGGTAATCGTGAAGCGCTGGAGCGCTGGATTCGCACGCGACTGGCCGAGAAAGCCGTGTTGGAGCAGGCCGAGGCGCAGGGTTGGGCGCAGCGCCCGGACGTCGCGCGACAAACTCGGGCAGCGACTGAGCGGATCGTCTTTCGCGATTACCTGCGTTCGGTCAGTGAGGTGCCGGCGGATTACCCGAGTGAGGCCGAGTTGCACAAAGCCTATGACGCCGGCAAGGCGAACTGGCAGACCCCGCCGTTGTACCGGGTCAGCCAGATTTTTCTTGGGGTGAATGAGCCGCAGACTCTTGAAACCGTGCGCAAGCAGGCGCTCGATCTGAGCAAAAAAGCGCAGGCGACCCCGGCGGAGTTTGCCGCGCTGGCGACTCAGTATTCGCAGGATCGCGTCACCGCTGAGCGTGGTGGTGATACCGGTTTGCAACCGTTGCAGCAACTCGTTCCTGAGGTGCGTGGCGCCGTGGCGCGGCTCAAGGTTGGCGCCGTTTCCGATCCTGTTCAGAGCGCCGCCGGGTTCCATGTGATCAAACTCACCGAACAACAACCGGCGCGCACCGCGACATTGGATGAACTGCGCGATCAACTGACCCAGGCCTTGCGTGCCCAGCGTCAGGAGCAGATTGCGCAGGCGTATCTGGACGGGATGCTCAACACGGCGACGCTGAGTATCGACGGGGCGCAACTCAATAAAGTCCTCGAGGAAAAACACTGATTTTTTATCCGATACAAAAACTGTGGGAGTTGGATTGAGAATTTTTCACAGTGCACAAAGCCAATAAAATACAAAGATCGACAGGGAGTCATCGATGTCATTCAACGAACCCGCAGGACGACAGGGCAGCGCCGATTACCGTTGGGCAGAGAATAAAAGCCAACCCTGGCTGTCACACGCCGCGACTATCGACGCCGACGTCGCGCAGTACTTTCTGGTCAGCGCCCGTTGCGGTTGCTTCATGCAAGCGGCGCGCAGCCTCAACGTGCGTTCGACCTTGCTGCGCAAACAACTGGCCCAGCTTGAGCAGGAGCTCCAACATACATTGTTCAGTTTTCAGGGCAGCGCACTGAGCCTGACCCGCGAAGGCCAGCAACTTCAGGCCAAACTGGTCGCCCTGGCCAACGAGCGCAAACTGCCGATGGTTGAACAGCCGCTGATTCGCCTGGCCGTCGCCGAGTCCATCCTGCACGACATCCTCGGTCGCGATCTCATCGCACTGCTGCGCCGCAATGCCAGCGTACGCTTGGAAATCATCGCGCTGGACAGCGAACTGTCGCTGCGGGCCGTCAGCGCTGATGTCGTCCTGTGGCTGGCCCATGGCGAAACCCCGAACCCCGGCCCGACCTTCGCCACCCACCCACCGCAGCGCCTGGCGAGCCTGGACTACCTTCCCCACATCGCCAAACGCTACTCCCGCGTCACCGCACGCCCGGCTAGTGTCGATGACCTTGCCGATTTCATGCTGGTGCAATGGCAGCACGACCGGCAGATCGACAGCTTTCGCCCATGGAATGATCTGGTCGAACAACGTCTGGCTGGTGTGGTGCAGATGCAGTCTTATGAATTGATGCTGGAGATGATTCGCTGCAGTGCCTGCATCGGTTTGTTGCCGGCTTACATGAGCCGGTTTGATCGCGGATTGGTGGCGTTGCCCGGATTGTTCGATGAGCCGATGCGATTGCAAGCGTGGCTGGCGGTGAATGCCGAATCACAAGACATCGCTGAAGTACAAACCCTGATCGAACTCATCCACAACACCTTCAACGAACGCCACGAATGGTTCCAGACTTAACCCCAACCCCCTGTGGTAGCGGGCTTGCTCGCGAAAGCGGCCGAACAATCAACAATAGCTTTGAATGACACACCGCATTCGCGAGCCGGTCGAATCGTCGCCACGCCGCTCTCACCGTTTTGCACCTCGCCAAATTGATAACCGCCGGTTTAGAGTGATCGGCCACACATCGATCCAGGAAGGATCCGCCATGCCCGAGCACAGCCCCTCGATACATCTCGAACGCTTCAACGAGTCCCACGTTGAGAGCGTTACCGCGCTCTATAACGATCCAGCCGTTGCTCGCCAGGTGTTGCAGATGCCGTTTCAATCCGCCGAGATCTGGCGGCAACGACTGATGGCGGAAAACGAGCGAACGGTGAAACTGGTGGCGCTGCATCAGGGCGCGGTCATCGGCCATCTGGGGCTGGAAAACTATTCGCGGATTCGCCGCAGCCACGCCGGCAGTCTCGGCATGGGCGTAGCGCTAGCCTGGCAGGGCAAAGGCGTGGGTTCGAAACTGTTGGAAGCGGCGCTCGAGGTTGCCGACAACTGGATGAACCTGCACCGCGTCGAACTGTCGGTGTTCGCCGATAACGAGGCGGCTATTGGTCTCTACCGCAAGTTCGGTTTCGAGACCGAAGGCCTGTTTCGCGATTACGCGGTGCGCGACGGGCAATGGGTCGACACCCTGAGCATGGCCCGCCTGCGTAGCTCATCGAAGGTTTGAGTCAGTCGCCCAAGGCGAACGCCACCGCCGACTGCGCGTGCAGTTCGGTGGTGTCGAGCAAGGGCACGGCGCTGTGCTCGGCTTTGACCAGCAGGCCGATTTCCGTGCAGCCAAGGATGATTGCCTGAGCGCCGCGTGCGGTCAGCGATTCGATCACCCGTTGATAGATTTGCCGCGACTCGTCACTGATCACGCCGACACACAACTCATCGTAGATAATCCGGTGCACCTCCTTGCGCTCAGCGTCGTCCGGCACCCATACCGTCAGGCCTTGGGCGATCAGGCGTTGCTTGAGAAAGTCCTGTTCCATGGTGAACGCTGTGCCGAGCAACCCGACGGTGCGCGCATCAATCGCCAAAGCCGCCTGCGCCGCCGGTTCGGCGATGTGCAGGAACGGAATGTTGATCGCCGCCTGAATGTGATCGGCCACCTTGTGCATGGTGTTGGTACACAGCACCACGCATTCAGCTCCACCCGCTTGGAGCCTGCGCGCCGCATCCACCAGAATCGCCGCTGCGTCATCCCAGCGCCCGGCATGCTGTGCCTGTTCGACCGGGCCGAAGTCGACGCTGTACATCAGCACTTGCGCCGACCGTAATGGACCAAGGCGATCACGTACCTGCTGATTGATGAGTCGATAATATTCGGCGCTGGACTCCCAGCTCATGCCGCCGATCAGGCCGATGGTGCGCATTGAATGTCCTCGGGCAATGGCCTGTATCGGTCGATTCAGGCGTGCCCCGAGTGTCCTTCGGTTCAATGACGGATACCAGCGTCAAATCAACTGTATCGCTGAAGTTTTGCTCAGGTGTCAGGGTGCTGGTTCTGGCAATGGGGCGACGTGATTACATCCGGCTGCCAGCGTTTTGGCATACCCCACATCCGGGCGCCACGGCTCCAGATTCCATTCTGGTTTGTCGCGAGCGATGGCCAGGTGGCAAATCAACTGGTGACGCATGCCATGGGTGTTTTGCCAGTAGCGACTATTGGAGTAGTCGCGTGTGAGTTCATTCCACAAGTAAGCAGTGCCCGATTCCAGCGTTCTCCTGGCACACGGGGTGGGGGTGATGGAAAACGACCACTGGTAGTCTCTGTAAAACCAATGGGCACTTTCGATGTATTTATTGCAGCGCTCTGCGACCACAATGACGCTGTCACCGGACGCAGTATCTTGCGCATGGGCAGTAGAAATGCCGAGCACTGTCAGACAGGCAGCTGCCAGTGCACGCGCGAGGAGGTTCGAGGGGGGGTTGAGTATGTTCATTGTGTGATTCCCTGATCTGCTGCTACGTAGGTAAATGTGGTCTTACCGGTTATGACGGTGGGAAGTGCTACACGAATGATCGGTACGGTAATTTTCGGGTTGGTGGCGTTATAAAAATCCCTTTGGTTGTATCGCGCATCGGCGAGCGCATTAGGATCGTTTTTTGCTGGCACGTAAAAGAACGCAAGTATTGGTAAAACGTTTGGTTTACCGGCGACCCAGGTTTTAACGAGTACGTCGTTCCATTGGTCGAAGCCTGTTGCGCCTAGCAGTGATTTAGCGCGTAACGACTGATAAAACGCCGGGCCGGCCAGCATATTGCGTTCGTCCCTCACGTCGAAATCGCACTGGCGCCTGTTTTGGTCGCCGGGTGCCGAACTCCAGGCGTTCTTGAATTGCTCGGCTGTGGTGATACCAGCGTCTTGGCAATGTCCACTATCAGGATAAGACGGGTGGGCCACACACACTGCGGTTGAACTGCGATACCACCCGTAGGAGTCCATGGGGTAGGAACACAGCACCTGCAGTTGCTCGGTATTTGCAGGCCTCTCCAGTACGGGATAAAGAATGTAGCCATTGGCATTGGTTTTATTCCAGGCGAACTTGTTAAAGTTGCTATCAACTCGCAAGTAGGAAAAGTTGACACCGCCATTTTTGATGGAAATGGGGCTGGGGTCCCAGACTTTATAGGTGTTGTTCGGATCTTTGTCCGTGACCCTTATCATGACACCTGAGCACAGAAACGCAGGTTGCGAATTCACTTTGTTGCAATTCGGAAACTGGCGACCGTACAGCGTAGTGAGATAAGCAGCGGTGGCCGCGCCATCCATTCTCTGGCTCTGAACACTGGTCCCGCTGATGACATCAGGCGTTTGCGATGCAGGCTGTGAGCAACCAACCAAAAGAGCGAAAAACAGTAATGCAATTATTTTGTTCATGATTTGTCTTCGTCCGATTAAAAAAAGGTGGAAGAATCGATTGCACGTTGTTTGTGGAACTGCACTCGTTAGCCATTACGAGAATATGCCGCGTACTTCGGTGCTGCGCTGCAAGCGCTTATGGCGTAACTGTTTGATCCGCAGGGATATATTCGAACTTCGCTGTGCCTGGAGTGCTGGTCGAGAGCACAAGACGAATGATCGGCACGATGATTTTCGGGTTGGTCGAGTTGTAGAAATCCCGCTGATTGTATTGAGCATCCGCCAGGGCCTGGCCGTCTTGCGTGTAGAAGAAGGCCATGATCGGAAACTTGTTCGCCGGGAACGATTGCGCACAAGACTTCTCTGGATCGGTGCTGAGGGGATCGCACCAGGTCTTGATCGTGAGCTCGTTGTGTTCATTGACTCCACTCCCGTTCACCAGGCTTCTGGCGCGGATCGACTGATAAAAAGCAGGGCCGGCGAGCGCATTGCGATTGTCATTCACGTCGAATCCGCACTGCCGCTGGTTGGGGTTGCCCTCCGGTATCCTCCACACGGCGAGCCACTGTTCTGCGGTCGTTACCCCAGTGTCTTGGCACAGTCTGCTTTGAGCCGGATAGCTTGGGTGCGGACCGCATGGCTTGTCTGCCTCACGGGTGTGGGACCAAGCGTCATAAGGGTAAGCGCACAGATAGTGCATTTTGTATTTATCGACCGGCGCTTCGAGGACGGGGTAAAGGATGTAACCGTTTGCACGCTCATAGGCGAAGCGACCGAAGTCTGCATCCGCCCGCAAGTATGAAAATGCGACACCACCCTGTCTCACTGAAAACGGGCTGGGTTCCCAGACTTTATAACTGGTGCTCTTCAAAGTGACCCTTATGGTCACGCCGGAACAGAGAAATGCAGGTTGCGAATTTACTTTGTTGCAGTTGGGGAATTTGCGCCCGTATAGCGTTTGCAGATAAGCAGCGATGGCGAAGCCATCCATTACTTGTGTACTACTGGCGTTAATCATTGTAGGCGGTTGTGGACTGGTTTGTGAACAGCCGGCCAACAGGGTGATAAACATTAAGGCTATTAGATAACGCATGACGCTGTCCCTACTTTCATTCGCAAACTGAAACCGTTAATGGGTAGCTGTTGTGCAGAGTTCTGGCCTGGTCAGAGCGTCACGCGTAAGTACCAGGAAAAGATGATCGGCTCGTTTGTGCCGGTTTTTCTGAGGGTGTAGTTGAATAACCCCAGCTTCCCTTTGTTCGTTATGATCCAACTCGCCGGGACGGGAACGTTTGTATAAGTCGCCTGGGTGATTTCAAATTCTTCACTGTCGTGGCGATCTGTTCCAACGGTCAAAGAGATCCGGGCTTTGTAAGCCGCTTCAAGGGTAGGGTAGTAAATTCTAAGGTTGTCCTTGGCGGCGTTCAGCGTCGGTTCCAGCAGATCGTGTCTTTGCCTCGTGACTGTCAATTGCAGGTCTTTCGATGGCACATCTTCATCGGTGCCGGGCAGCCGGACGGTGTAGTAAACCTCAGCGCCGCTTCCCACTGTGTCCACCACTTCCTGGCGAGGAACAAGAAAACGCAAAGTCTGGCCCGCGACAGTTATGTTCTGAATTTCGCTGCCATAAGTGGAATTACGCCCCAGCCAATACACCTTGACGCTCTGCCCTTCATCGGAGCCGGTGTATTTCACCTCGACCGTCGCGTGCTGCGCGGAATAAAAATCGCGCACAAAATTCAATACAGTGCCGTTGGCGTCCTTGGCTTCCAGGACTTTGGGTTGGAGCAGATCCAGCTCAATTTTGCGGATGTGTACGTCAACAAACGTGGTTTTTGACAAGATTGCCCGCGGCCCCGAGCTATTACCGAGCTGGTCGACCACCCTGAAACGCAGGGCGAATTTCGGGTTGTCTTGCCAGAAGTTGGCGGTGGTGAGCGTCAAAATCACACGGCGGGCGGTCACTTGGGCCGCGGTCACCTTATGCGATATGTTTCGACCGTCACAATCGAGCGTGATGACGTCGTGTTCTCGCATGTAAACGTAACTCAGGGTGACCTCCACTCCGCGCGCTGCCCGGTCGGCATCGATACCATGGGTAATCACGTCAGCCGGAAGGTTCATGAGCAGATTCGGGTTGTCCCCGGGGCCGGTGATCTCGCCGGCCGGTCGCGGCGTGTGGTAAAGCACAACCAGTGGATCAGAGCTATCCTCGTTCCCGCTGATCCGCTTTACCCGTAAACGAAGCTGATTGATACCGTCATTCAAAAGATCCGCCGGCAAATTCATATCGAATTGCTCGTTCTCTTCACCCGGCTGAATTGTTTTATGGGCCACCGAGGTATCGGACTCATTGAGCAACACATCGGCGAAGTCAAAAGCGGACTGATTGGTCCAAGGGTCGACGACCAGTTGGATGTTTCCATCCGAGATCAAAGAAAGTGGCAAGCCACAGTGCGGTTTCTGCGGGTGCTCCACTGGCGAAACGCAGCCGGGAATATTGACCCGGTCGATTTCCAACGGTTTTTTGTCATCGATCTGCTGCGCCATCGCGAATGCCCCAATCTGCGTCATTAATGGATAGGCGTATCTAAAACCTATGGGGGGCGGGTGCCTACTGTCAGATCTGACAGGTGAATACGGTGGATACATACCGTCCGTCGCATTAAGACGTGGTACAGGACTACGAAACTGACGATTGCCGTACGCGCAGACTTCGATCTGCCACTATCGAAGTTCGCAGGCTCCCCTGAGGAACGCAGCAAATGAACGATGTACAGCAACTGGGCGAGATGCTTCGTCACTACGCCGAAAGTGAAGCGCACAAGAAGCAACTGTTCACAACGCAGTCGGAGGCATGGGCGACGCGAATCACTGAATTGTTCGGCAATATTCAGCAATGGCTGCAACCGGTGCAGGCACCGAATCTGCTGGAGGTTAACCGCGAAGCCTATGTCGCCTTCGGACCGAGCACTCCGGTCGAGACCTCGACCTTCAAGACAGAGAAGCTGACGATCGTGATTGCTGGCAAACCAGTGGAGTTCGTGCCCGATGTGATGGGCAGCGCCGGGCAAATTTCACTGGCGGTGATGGGCTTGACGGCGGCGCGTTACGGCAGTATTTCGCTGGTGGGGTTGCCGGGCGGAGAGTGGCAATGGCGCAAGACCAATGGATTGAAGGATCCGGATACGTTTTTGTTTGATGCGGATTTTCTGGCGTTGCAACTGCAGAGCCTGATCCCGCGTGATCGCACGTAGTTTCAAGGACTCACACCTTCCCCCTGTGGGAGCCGGCCAGCCCGCTCCCACAGGAAGTAAGGGGTAACTCTACATATCCAGATTGATCCAACCCGGTTTCGCCGTTTCCGGGGCCACCGCTTTCACGGTTTTGCCTGTTGCCAGCTCAACTCGCCGAGCCACCTGCGGATCATCAGCAAAAGGCACCATGCTCGCATCGTCCAGACTTTGCGCGGTCTCATGCCGCAAGCAGTACTCCACCGCCAGCCACAAAAACACCACCCCCAGCACATTCAAGAAAATATCGAACATCACAGGCTCCCTGCCTCAGGCGATCTGCGCTTCACTGCGCGCCAGCGCAACATCCGCTACTCGCACCGTGCGCCAGACGTTGTAGGCCATCAACAACATGCCGCTGAGGAAGAACACCCCACCGGCAAAGCGCACGATGAATCCCGGGTGACTGGCTTGCAGTGCCTCGACGAATGAATACGTCAGCGTGCCGTCTTCGTTGATCGCCCGCCACATCAGGCCTTGAGTAATGCCGTTGACCCACATCGAGGCGATGTACAACACCGTGCCGATGGTCGCCAGCCAAAAGTGCAAGTTGATCAGCGGCGTGCTGTACATCTGCTCGCGGCCGAAGACTTTCGGCACCATGTGATACGTCGCGCCGAAGGTGATCATTGCCACCCAGCCCAGAGCGCCCGCGTGTACGTGGCCGATGGTCCAGTCGGTGTAGTGGGAGAGGGCGTTCACTGTCTTGATCGCCATCATCGGCCCTTCGAACGTCGACATGCCGTAGAACGCCAGCGACAGCACCAGGAAGCGCAAAATCGGATCGGTGCGCAACTTATGCCAAGCGCCCGAGAGCGTCATCATGCCATTGATCATCCCGCCCCAGCTCGGCGCCAGCAGGATCAGCGACATGGCCATGCCCAGCGACTGCGCCCAGTCCGGCAGCGCGGTGTAGTGCAAATGGTGCGGGCCGGCCCAGATGTAAAGGGTGATCAGCGCCCAGAAGTGCACGATCGACAATCGGTACGAGTACACCGGCCGGTTGACCTGTTTCGGCACGAAGTAATACATCATCCCCAGGAACCCGGTGGTCAGGAAGAACCCCACTGCGTTGTGCCCGTACCACCACTGCACCATGGCGTCGGTGGCGCCGGAATACACCGGATAAGACTTGAACCAGTCCACCGGAATCGACAAGTGATTGACCACATGCAGCATGGCGATCACCAGAATGAACGCACCAAAAAACCAGTTGCCGACGTAGATGTGCTTGGTTTTGCGCTGCACCACGGTGGTGAAGAAGACCACGGCGTAGGCGACCCAGACCACGGCCATCCACACGGCGCCTGAGAATTCGATCTCGGCATATTCCTTGGTGGTGGTGTAGCCCATCGGCAGGGTGATCAGCATGATCACGATCACCGATTGCCAACCCCAGAAAGTGAACGCGGCCAGCGTGTCCGAATACAGCCGCACCTGGCAGGTGCGCTGCACGGCGTAGTAACTGGCGGCGAATTGCGCGCTGCCGGCGAAACCGAAAATCACCAGGCTGGTGTGCAGCGGTCGCAAGCGGCCGAAGCTTGTCCACGGCAGGTCCAGATTCATCTCTGGCCAAACCAGTTGCGAGGCGATCCATACCCCCATCGCCATCCCGACGACACCCCAGAAAACCGTCGCGATAACGAATTGGCGGACGACCTTGTAGTTATATGCCTGTCCGATTGTTGCTGTGCTCATGGTCAGTTCATCCACGGTTGCAAAGTCTTGCCAGGCCACCCGGTCTGGCACGAGCTGCACTGTAGAAACCTCGTCAAAAACAAAACAGGCTCAGGAATCTTTCATTTATGCGGATCAGATTAGGCTGCTGCCTGCGGCGATCTGCCGCGCCCTGATACGGTTTTTATACGTTCAGGTGAATCTGTAACGTGCTGCGCTGTAACGGCATAGTGCCTATCTCTGGCAGATCTGCTGTGGGAGCGGGCCCGCTCCCACAGTTCTGATATTCGTTCAACCTGATGAGGTAGCCGCTGCATGTATCAATACGACGATTACGACCGCGCACTGGTGTTCGAGCGCGTTGCGCAATTTCGCGATCAGGTCGAACGGTTCATGGCGGGAGAATTGAGTGAAGAGGAGTTCCTGCCGCTGCGTCTGCAAAACGGCCTGTACATGCAAAAACACGCGTACATGCTGCGCGTGGCGATTCCTTACGGGACGCTGAGCGCTGAGCAGATGCGCACGTTGGCGAGCATTGCCAGTGATTACGACCGAGGTTACGGCCACTTCACCACGCGGCAGAACATGCAGTTCAACTGGATCGAACTGGCCCAGGTGCCGGACATCCTTGAACGTTTGGCGCAAGTGAACATGCATGCGATCCAGACCTCCGGCAACTGCGTGCGCAACATCACCACCGAAGCGTTCGCCGGGGTCGCAGCGGACGAGATGATCGACCCGCGACCCTTAGCGGAGATCCTGCGCCAGTGGTCGACGATCAACCCGGAATTCCTGTTCTTGCCGCGCAAATTCAAGATCGCCATCTGCTCGGCGAAGCAAGACCGCGCGGCGATCATGATGCACGACATCGGTCTGTATCTTTATCCCGGCCGCGACGGGCAAATGCTGTTGCGAGTGATCGTCGGCGGCGGGTTAGGGCGCACGCCGATCCTTGGTTTGCAGATCCGCGAAGGTTTGCCGTGGCAGCATTTGTTGTCCTACGTCGAGGCGGTGCTGCGCGTTTACAACCGCCACGGGCGGCGCGACAACAAGTACAAGGCGCGGATCAAGATTCTGGTCAAGGCGCTGGGCATCGAGGCGTTCGCCAAAGAAGTCGAAGAGGAATGGCAGCACCTCAAGGACGGCCCGGCGCAGTTGACCGACGCCGAGTATCAACGGGTCGCCAGCGCTTTTGTACCACCGACCTATCGCACGCTGGCCGACACCGATCTGGACTTCGGCACGCGACTGGCCGAAAGCCCGGCGTTCGCCCGCTGGGTCGCGCGTAACGTGAAGCCGCACAAAGTGGCGGGTTACACCAGCGTCGTGCTGTCGACCAAACCGGGCCTGGCGGCGCCGCCGGGAGACGTGACCGGATTGCAGATGCTCGCGGTGGCCGATTGGTCGCAACGCTTCGGTTTTGGCGAGATTCGCATCGCCCATGAGCAGAACATCGTCCTGCCGGATGTGCCGAAAGCGGATTTGTACGCCCTGTGGCAACTGGCGTGTGAGCAACGTCTAGGCAGTGCCAACGTGGGCCTGCTGACCGACATCATCGCCTGCCCGGGCGGTGATTTCTGCGCGCTGGCCAACGCCAAGTCGATCCCGATTGCCCAGGCGATTCAGTCGCGTTTCGATAACCTCGATTACCTGCACGACCTGGGCGATATCAGTCTGAACATCTCCGGCTGCATCAACGCTTGCGGCCATCACCACATCGGCAATATCGGCATCCTCGGCGTCGATAAGAACGGCAGCGAGTGGTACCAGATCACCCTCGGTGGCGCCCAGGGCAAGAACAGCGCGTTGGGCAAAGTCATCGGCCCGTCGTTTAGCGCCGCCGAGGTGCCGCAAGTGATCGAACGGATTATCGGCACGTTTGTGCGCTATCGCGAAAGCGAGGAGTTGTTCGTCGATACGTTGGCGCGTATCGGGCTGGAGCCGTTCAAGGAGCGTGTGTATCCGAAGGCGCTGGAGGTGTCGGCATGAACAATCTGTTGCGACTTGAGCAGGGAGTGGCGCGGATTGAGCTGAATGATCCGTGGAGGCTGGTGCGCGAGCCTTCGACACCACGGCCCGCAGGGTTGTTGATTCTGCCGCTGGCCCATTGGCTGGAGTCACCGTCCACCCACGCGGTGTGGCTGGGGCCGGACGATGACGTCGAAAGCCTGGTCCCGTGGCTGGCGTCGCTGCCGCTAATCGCGTTGGACTTCCCAAGCTTTCGCGACGGCCGCGCCTACAGTCAGGCGTATCTGCTGCGCAGTCGTTTCGGATGGGCAGGGGAGTTGCGCGCAATTGGCGATGTGCTGCGTGATCAACTCAGCCATATGCGCCAATGCGGGTTCGACAGTTTTGCCGTGCGCGAAGACAAATCGGCTGAAGATGCGCTCAAAGGGCTGGCGGGGATGAGCGTGTTGTATGGCCGTTCGGTGATTGAGCCGCGGCCGTTATTCCGCCGCCGCTAACCCTTTGCCGGTACAGGGGAAACCCTTAGAGCGCTGAAGTTTCGGGCTTTTTTTCTTGGGTCGATGGTGGCCTTTTGGTAGAGTCGCCGTCGCCAGCGGGTTTTCGGCTGGCCGATGGGACCGAAGAAGGGAGTCTGTTCAGTGAGTCCGGGCAAGAAAATCCTGAGCCTCACCGCGTCGCTTTTGATGCTGACGCTGTGGGCCAGTTACTTTTATGTATTCAAGGAAAACCGCGACGGCCAACTCGGCGGTGCCGGTGAAAGTACCGCGTGGTGCGGCACACCGCCGACCAACGAGGCGGCGTTGCTGGGCAAGGACCAACTGACCTTGCGCGTCACCAACAACCTGCGCGGCGAATTCATGCTCAGCGGTTCTGTGGTGGTGTCCGAACGCACGTTCAACCGTTACGACCTGGGCCGCAACGAACTGCGCCTGCGTCTGGAACCTTTGCAGTGGTCCTACGGCGTCACGCCGATCTTCCTGGAGCAGGTCAAGGTTCAGCCACTGAGCCGCAATCTCTCGTCCTCCAACAAAAGTGCCTACGCTGAACTTGAGCCTCGCCCGATCGGCGTTCAGGGTCAGGTCACCGAGTTCCCGTTCGATACCTACCGTTACGGCTATAAACCGGTGCTCTATTACCTCAAGGGCAGCGAACGCATTGACTTGCGTTTCAAGAACATCACCACGCTGATGGCGATGTCCAACACCTTCACACCGATCCAGAAGTACAACCGCGTCGATTACATCAACGAGAAAAACTCGATGATCCGCGACGAAGACTACAAGGCCTACGGCCCGCATGAATGCGCGTTCAGCGTCGAACGCAAAGGCTCGTTCAAGGTCGTGGTGCTGTTGATGCTGCTGGTGCTGTGCCTGCCGTTGATGCTGGTGTTCTATCGCGATGAGCCGGGGATCGACTTCCTTGCCACGCTAGCAGGCATTGCGGTGGTGCGGGTGCTGCTGATCGGACCGGTGCAAGACTTCCAGCTGTACAACATCGACTTCCTGTTTGGCGCCGCGATTTTGTTGGTAGGTACGGTGTCGCTGATCAAGGCGATGCGCGCCAACAGTCGGCGTGAGATGGCGTTGAGAAGTGGCGAGACGTCGTCCTGGTGAAGAGTCGCAGGGGGCCAAAGCCCCCTCATTCGGCGGCAGTGCAATTTTCCGGACTTTAGCTATACCTGTAATTCCCCCTGACGCAATACATTCAGGCCTTGTTGAAAGGAGTTACAGCATGAAGCCAGCCGTAATGATGGGCACCTTGTGCATTGCCACCCTCACAGTGCTCGGGTGCTCCAGCAAAACCGTTGCTCCCGATGAATACTCCGGGTTTCTCAAGGACTACAGCCTGCTCAAAGAGGCCAAGTCACCGTCCGGTGCCGAAGTGATGCGTTGGATCGACCCCAAAGCCGACATCAACAAGTTCACCAGCGTTTACATTGAACCGACCCAGCTCTATCCCCAACCCCAGCCAACCGCCAAGATCCCGCAACAGACGTTCAACGGTATCACCCGCTATTACGATCAGGCACTCAAACGCGAAATCGGCAAGTCCTTGCCATTGGCCACCGGTCCAGGCCCGGGCGTGATGGTGGTGCGAGCGGCGATCACCGCCGTCAGCAGCAAGACCGAAGGTCTCAAACCTTATGAAGTGATCCCAATTGCGCTGGTAGCCGCGGCTGTCAGCACGGCGAGCGGTATCCGTGATCAGGAAACCACCCTGGCCACCGAAGCGGTGTTCCTGGATGGCGCTAACAACAAAGTGGTTGCTCAGGTGGTACGCAAGGGCACCGGCAAGCCGCTGGCAAACGAATCGCAGGTCATGAAGGCTGATGACGTGAAAAGCGTAATCGATGGCTGGGCGTCGGATCTGAACCAGTCTTATCTCAAGCTCAAATCCAAATAAGCCGACGCTTTCAGGCATTGCTTCAGGCGTGATCTGAGGCAATGCCTAAGGGCTTGGGGGCCGAGTTCTCAAGTACCGACGCCACAGCTGACAAACGCAATCGCCGGCAAAAGAGCCGCCGCCAATAGCCATGCATGCTTTCTCATTTTCTTCGCCATGAATTCCGACTCTCTGATGAACACTGTCGATGCAAGCACGCCTGTGCCGCTAATGAGTAATCCTGCTTTACCAAGCGTTCAGGACACCTGCGATTGAAGCTAGCAGGTAATCGCGGCTAGGCCAGCGGCGGGCGGGTGAGACTGTGGATATTTACACCCTGTCAGGTTTGACAGTTGTCGGAATGGAGATATGGGTTTTTGATGGTTGGGTGCCGCGCAAAATTATCGGCTTGCGCGTAAATGAAAGAAGGAAGGCAAATATGGCTACGGGAACGGTGAAGTTTTTTAACGAGGCGAAGGGTTTTGGCTATATCACGTCGGATGAGGACGGGAATGATCTTTTTGTGCATTTCTCTGAGGTTCAAAGTGCGGGTTTAAAATCGCTTCAAGATGGTCAAAGAGTTTCGTTTGATGTAAAGGTAGACAAAAAAGGCAAACAAGCTTCAAACATACAGCCCATCTGAACAGCAACGATCTTGATATCTGCCGAAGACTGCGATTTTTTGATCTTGATCTTTAGAAGCAAGATCAAAAGATCGCAGCCTCGTTTAACTCGACAGCTCCTAAAGTTAATCGAGCGCGAGGTGGCAGGGGCGGTCAGGGCTTCTTCGCCTGTTCGCGAATGCGCTCTTCCTGCTCGCGCAGTTGCGGGGTGAATTCGGCGCCGAAATCCTCGGCGGAGAATATCTGGCGAATCTCGATATCTGAGTCGGTGCCCGGCATCGGGTTGGGGCAACGCTTGACCCATTCGATGGCTTCTGCTTTCGACTTCACGTCCCAGATCCAGTAGCCGGCTACCAGCTCTTTGGTTTCGTTGAAGGGGCCGTCAATGACCGTGCGTTTATCTCCCGAGAATTGCACCCGAATACCTTTGCTGCTCGGGTGCAGGCCATCGGCCGCTACCAGGATGCCGGCCTTGGCCAGTGCTTCGTTGAAATTGCCCATGGCGCTAAGCAGTTCTTCGCTGGGCATGATGCCGGCCTCGGAATCGGCGCTGGCTTTTACGAGGATCATGAATCGCATAGTGGTGACTCCGTGGAGTGTGGGGGATTCACGGCTTAGTCGAATGGGAACGCCGCGAATCGACACGCGGGATAAATAACGATGCAGCAACCGCCAGTGTAGGAGTTGCCGAGTTACTGGTTCTGGATATCTAACAACCAGTCCGGCGTCCCGCTCAATCCGCTGGGCAGGGTTTCAAAGGCGCGCTCAATGTAACCCTGCCGCTTTGCAGGCATCGACGAAGTTGACGCCTTTTTTATCCATCGCAGTTTTGACCTGTGCATTGGCCTTTTGCAGGGCTGGGCTGGGTTTGGCCCATTGTTCCGGGGGCAGGGGTTGCGACCAGGCTTGCACGTTTTCCGGCAGGGTCGGGCGGCCTTTGCGGTGGGCCCATTCGGCGATCAGGTAGGGCATTTTCCAGAAGGTCAGGATGCGGCGCACGTACCACCAGCGCAGGGGCCATCTCGTGGGTTGGGGATATCCATAGCGCTTGCGATAGTCATCATCCATGCCGTCATCGAGATCGCCCATAAATCGGGCGTCGAGCCGTTCGATTTCGAAGGTATGCAGCCCTTCATACGGTTTAAGTTCATCTTCGCTCAACGTGATGCTTAACGCGGCGAGCATGGGGCTTGGCGTATCCACCAATTCCCCTTCTTCCATGTAATTGCGAATCGACGTCCACATACCCAGTGCATGCACATCGCTGGGTTGGGCCGACAGGATAAATTGCACGGTATCGTGCTCTTCGTCCTCCAGCCCCATGCCGAAGGTGTAATCGCGCATGGCGCCGTAACTGGTGACGCCCTGACTGCGGGCGACCCAGGCCACCACGCTTTCCCACGGCACGATAAGTACGCGATGGGTGGTGTCGTCGATGTAGCAGACTTCGCGGCGCTGGCGGTTGAAGCGCACGGGGTAACTTTTGGCGAGGGCGCGGACGTTGGAGAGCATGCCGTAGATGAAGGCGCCGATGGGGGCCAAGGATAAGAAACAAACCCAGATACCGACTTCAAAAAAAATCAGTAGATCATGCAAAGGGTTTCTGAAGTTATCTGGATAAAACACTACTCCATACATGATGAGTAGGCTCGGGACTACAAAAGCTCCGAACAAAACAAATCCAATCAGGATCGCCAGTCTTTTTCCGAGCTCCACCATTCCGAAGTTGCTACCGCCCAACTCCAGATAGGTTTCATTCATTGCGGAAAAATTGCGCCGAGACACCTGTGCCTGCCCGGTGTAAACCGGGAACGGCGCTAGAAACAATGTTTCGTTCAAGCCCCTGACCCGCAGTTCGCCCGTACTGGGGCGCTGGCTTCGAATGTCCGGTGCCGAGTCTTTGGTTTCAGGCTTCTTTTTACGCTTGAACAGTTTGCTAAACATCGACAGTCGCCATTTCGTCGCGGGTGAACAACCAGTACGGGGCCTTGCTCAATCCGCTGGGCAAGGTTTCAAAGGGCGCGCTCAATGCAACCCTGCCGCTTTGCAGGCATCGACGAAGTTCGCGCCTTTTTTATCCATCGCAGTTTTGACCAGTGCGTTGGCTTTTTGCAGCGCAGGGCTGGGTTTGGCCCATTGCTCGGGGGGCAGGGGTTGCGACCAGGCTTGCACGTTTTCCGGCAGGGTCGGGCGGCCCTTGCGGTGCGCCCATTCGGCGATCAGGTAGGGCATTTTCCAGAACGTGAGTACACGGCGCACGTACCACCAGCGCAGGGGCCATGGCGAACGTTTGGAGTAACCCCAACGCTTTCGTTCTTCGGCAGTGAGGTGACCGCCACCATCGTCCAATCGACCCAGTGCTCTGGCGTCAAGGCGTTCGACTTCAAACGTGTGCAGCCCTTCATAGGGTTTGAGTTCGTCCTCACTCAAGGTGATACCCAATGCGGCGAGCATGGGGCTTGGCGTATCCACCAATTCCCCTTCTTCCATGTAATTGCGAATCGACGTCCACATACCCAGTGCATGCACATCGCTGGGTTGGGCCGACAGGATAAATTGCACGGTGTCGTGTTCTTCGTCCTCCAGCCCCATGCCGAAGGTGTAATCGCGCATGGCGCCGTAACTGGTCACGCCCTGACTGCCGGCGACCCAGGCCACCACGCTTTCCCACGGCACGATGAGTACGCGATGGGTGGTGTCGTCGATGTAGCAGACTTCGCGGCGTTGGCGGTTGAAGCGCACGGGGTAACTTTTGGAGAGGGTGCGGACGTTGGAGAGCATGCCGTAGACGTAGCCGCCAATTGGAATAATGGATAGAAGCGATCCCGTGGCGAATACGTACAATCCATCCCAAATAAGCTCTAAGAATTTCCGATTGAATTCTGACGGGCTAAAAAATACCAACCAGACTGAGATCAGCACTGGCATTAAAAAGGCGAGGAATAAAACCATCCATATTCCAGCAGCCAATATTTTCGCTTGCTCAACTGTGCCCCGGTTATTCCCCCCCAACTCTAGGTAGATCTCGTTCATCTCCGAAAAGTTACGCCGAGACACTTGTGCCTGCCCGGTGTAAACCGGTAATGGCGCCAGAAACAGCGTTTCGTTCAAGCCCCTGACCCGCAGTTCACCGGCACTAGGCCGCTGGCTTCGAATGTCCGGTGCCGAGTCTTTGGCTTCAGGCTTTTTTTTGCGCTTGAACAGTTTGCTAAACATCGACAGTCGCCATTTCATCGCGGGTGAATAACCAGTACGGGGCCTTGCTCAATCCAGTGGGCAAGGTTTCCACAGGGTCGAGTGTAAATCGGCCTTGGGCCGGCAACCGTACACCACGTTCACTTGCAATGCGCAGATCGCGCAGGACAAAACAGGTGCGATGGATCAAATCGCGTTCGGCTTCCAATTGGTAGCCAATGTTCAGGGCCAGGGCGAAATCGGATGTTTGCAGGACATCGGGGATCGGCAGGTCCAAGGTCAGTGCCTCGTCTTCCTGGCTGACGACTACGGCCACCGCGGCCCACGCGGCGCTGCATTCCTGCCAGCGCCGGGGCGGCAACTGGCTGTTGTAGGGGCCGGGGATCGGTACCGCGCGGGTTTGCTGATAGGCCAGCAGTTGCAGCCGGCGGCTGTCCATTTCCCGTGTGCGGACGCCGGGCAGTCTGAGCAGCAAATAGGTTCGTTTGCCCTCGCGGATCAGCTCGCAGGTCGGTTGTTGCACCACCGTTGCCAATGCGCTCCAGTCCTCTGGCAGGCTGCGTTGCAGGTTGGCGGTACCCCATGCGCTGGCCTGCAACCACTTTTGTAAGGCATCCAGATTGAAATAGTTGTAGAGGCCTTCGCCCAGCAGTTGCAGGGCTGTGCCGATCAGACCTACGAGGTTGGCTTGCGCAGCGATGCCCAGCAGCCGGGGACTGGCTTCGGCCCAGGCAATAGCTCGGAGTTCGGCGGGTTTTCTCAGAACCTGACTGATGATCGACGTCGTGTGTTTGGCGCCCCAAGTGTTGGTGCCTACGAGGGTAGCGTCGCCGGCGATTTGTATAGTCGTGGCGGCCAAGGCTTGGTGGTTGCCTTCGGTCATTGCTTTAGTCCACTGGACGGAGTGCTTGCCTGAGTCGGTTATCGCAGCCACGCCACCGAATATGAATGCTCCGAATCCTGATCCAGCCATCCAGCGTCCCAAACGGCTCATGGTATTGAGTTTTCCGGCGGCGCTGTCCATTTGCTCGATATGCGCTTGAAGGATCGTCACCGACAGACCTTGTACCGCTGCAAAACCCGCAGCCAACATTCCAATCGATGATTCAAAGAGTGTCCCCCAGTCAGATAAAGACGACTTTTCCTTTGAATCAAACGCACTCAACGCTTCCAAAAACTTCTGCCCCTGATAAACAAACAGCAACAACGCAATCCCGTCACCCTTGGATTTCAGCGCACTCACAATAGGTTTGCCAAACGTCCCCGTCGCGCGGAAATCACGCACGGTTCTATGCATCTCCTCTCGCAACGCCGGGGCCATGCCATCGATCACCGTGCCGATTTGTCCCGGCCCGCTTGAGCCGACGGTCAGGGCGCGGCTGAGATTATCTTCCAGCGGCAGTAACGCAGCCCTGAGCTGATTGATGCGCTGGTTATGCACCTGCTCGCTACCGGATGGGGCCAGGCCGTGGATCTGCCGCGACAACTCGCGGTGACGCAGTTTGTAGCTGTCCTTGAGTTGGCGGCGCAGGTCGAGCGCGGTATCGCGGGATTTGTTGAAGGCCTGGAATTCGGACGCCGACGCGGCCCGCAGGGTCAGGCCACTGCGGGAGAATTCGCGCAGCAGTTGCAGACGAGTTGAGACGCCGAGGCCACGGATGAAGCTATTTGGATCGACGGTTTGCCGTTGTTTGAATGCTTTATAAGCAGTGTCTAGCTCGTCCGAAATACTGAGTTGCCGCGCCGGGTTATACGCCCCATCCAACAAACTCTGCAGCCCACTAAACCGCGTATTCAAATCCGCAAAGTTCGGTAACCGCTCATTCATCAAACTTCTGAACTGATTGGTCAGCACGTCCACCGCATCAAGGCTTTCCTGCGCCGCCGCGACCTTGATCGAGAAGTTGCTCAGGTCCATGAGCTTTTTACTCACCTCCATCTGATCGGCCAGGGTCAGGGTCTCCAGCCCCGGCACCACGGTCAGCAGGTTGCTGTCGAGGAAGGTCGCCAGTTTTTCGGTGGCTTCGCGGTTCCAGCACAGGGCGGCCACGCAAAGGAATTCGGTTTCCAGCCGATGGCGGATCTGCTCGTAGTTGCGCAAGTCGTAGTACCAAGCCGCTCGGTGAAAATGACCACCAACGATCATGTTCAGGCGATCTTCGCGAATGGCCTGCAAGCGCTTTTGCCAATGGCTCAGCAGCGTCTGCTGCCGGCTGACGAACGCTTGCATGTCGCTGCGGTTGATCAGGTGATCGATGCCGCGTTGGCCGATCTCTTTTCCGTACAGCGCCTCCCAGGTTTGCAAGTGAAGTGCCGTGACAGTGCCTTGGTGTTTTTGCCAAAGCACTTCACCCAATGCGTCCTGCAAATTGACGGCGGCGCGTGCGTAAGGATTGCTCAGCGCCGCTTTTCGCCAATGAGCCTCGTCGCCAAAGATTGACGGTCCGGCGTTGTCACGTTTCGCCCGCAAGTAGTCGTCAACGGCCGCTTGTTGCTCGGCGTTGGTGTCGTCCTTCAGGGCTTTGACGGCGGGGTCGGTGCTGGCCAGTGCATCAAGGCGTGCTGGGGTCACTTCGTACAACGACTGAATGTAGGCGCCGGTCAGGTACTGGCGCTGGGCGGCATCATCGCGGCTCCATTGATCGAGCCAGTGCGCGACATTCAGTTGGGCGCTGGCCAGATCGCGCATCACGCCGAAGTCGTCGCGCAAGACCAGAAACAGGTAATCGTTCTGATAGGCCCCCAGCACTTGGCTGGTGAGGGTTTCAATCAACGTGTTCTTGAACAGTGACGTGTCTTCCCAGGCGTAAGACTGGCGCTCTTGCGGGTTGGCGCCCTCGGGCAGATCGATTGGCGCGGATTTTTCGGCGACCTCGGCCAGCCAGTTATTCGCCTGCCGTTGGCTCAACAAGTGCGCACCGCCCTTGTCCGGACAAGCACTCGCCGGTTCGATGCGTTGCATCAGACGTTCACGCTCTGTGGCGTCCTTGAGTACTTGCGAACATTTGTAGGCCGTCCACTGGATTTCCGAATAGCCAGCGAACAGCGTGTGCTGCCGGGTGAAGATCAGTTGCGGCTCACCGACCGATGCTGTGCGCGTGTCGCTGGCCACTTCCTGGCCTTTCCAGACCAGTTTGCTGATCTGGCCTTGCTCAATGCGGTATTCGTGCAAGTAACCGGTGCCGTTATCGATGATGTACAGGTAGCCGTCACGCAACAGCCGAATGCCCAGCGGTTGGCTGCTCAGGCTCAGCGGCATGCTCAATTCAGAAGAAGGATCAAGCTGTTCGACCAGGCCATAGCGCAGCGGTAACAGCTGCACTTTTTCGCTCATCAAGTGACACATTTCCAGAGGGGAACGGGTGTCCTGGGCGCTCTTGGCCATGGCGGCAATATTGGCGTCGGCTGTCATGGCAGGTCGCTCGGTGAATGGGTGGTGCGCTCATGCGCCAATTGGGCGGCGCGTCGCACGCGGCTCAAGGGAGATTGTTGGGAGGGCACTGTCAGCAGTTGTGCAATGTCCGGGTGGGCGCTCAGTGGTTGTTCGCCCAGATAGCCGAAAACGTTGGCGTAGAGGGTGATTTCCTGTTCCGAGGTAAAGCCTTGTTGATAGGCCTGCTGTGCTGTTTTCTCGGCAAATCGAAGGCGTTCCCAGGCTGAACAGGCCGCCATGAATCCGGGGAAATACCGCTGCAAGTGATTGTTGAGGCTGAGCACCGACTGATGAAACTGCGCTTCTCCCAGAGCGGTGAGTTCCTGTTCGGTCAACTGATAGATATCGGTGGTGTCGGGCGCAGCAGCGTCCGCACGTTGATGTTGTTGCCAGACGGCGTGTAGCCCATCGGGCAGGCACAGGTGCTGAACCGGGCCAAACCAGCGCGCGCTATTGGCTTGCTGTGCAAGGTTGAGCAATGGATGCATGACGGCTGGATCGGCGATGCGCAGCATGACCTCAATCGAACTCGGGTGCTTGACGGTGAGCAGGCGACGCCAGTGTTTGCAGAGCGTTGGCGCATCGGCCTTGCTGAACAGCAAGAAGCCCCATTCCTGCGTGGCGTTTTCCTGAAAGTACGTGAGCAGCGGATCGCCTGCGCCTTTGAGAGTGATCAGGTACGGCGAAATATCCGCCAGCTCCTGCCAGCGTGTGCCTTGGTAGAGGCAGTAAGCCCGATTGTCCCAGCGGCGCAGGCATTGCGGCAGGTTGGGGACACTTACACCATCCAGCAGCAAATAGGCCTGCACGGACCATGGCAAGTCATCGGGTAAGGACGGTAATTCAAGCATCGGCTTCTCCACGCTGCTGTTTGGCGGCTTCGCAAACAGTGCAGATCGGCCTCTTGGCCATCAGGGTCAGACGCTGCGTTTGAATTAATACGGGGGCTTGAAGGGCGATCTCGGCTGATGGGATAGCAGATAACGCCGCCACTCCAACCACTGGCGCGCCGCCCTCGACGATGGCCACGCTGCTGAAGATCCCACCCGAATTGATCACGATGTGATGGCCGCCCGCCGTCAGCGTCAGGCTTGTCCCGGCATCAATCACCACTTGGCTCGCGGTAACCCGCGCATGCGGCCCGGCCTGAATCACCAGCGTTCCATCAGCCATG
>NZ_JBIUWM010000059.1:0-35235 GCF_044743445.1 Pseudomonas sp. NPDC087615
AGAGAACCAAAGGCCAAGCCAAAGGTGTTATTCAGTTTCATCCGTTAAATCCCCATCTGGTGATTGTGAAGCAGTCCCGCAAACCGGGGGACAACTCGGCGGCAATTCTATCAGAACTTGCCTACACGTAAGAGATATTTGCGCTGAACTAAGTTTCAGCAATGCCTGCAAATTTCTCACGTAATTTATCTAGAGCACGTTTGTACCGCATTTTTGTAGCACTCAAACCCATATGCATGATGTCTGCGATCTCCTGAAACTCCAGCTCTGCGACAAAACGTAGCACCAGAATTTCACGGTCAATCGGGTTCACATACACCAACCAGCGATCGAGCCCGCCCTTTTCTTCCGGTTTCGGCGCCTTTTCCTCAGACGCTTCTTCCAGCGGGTCAAGACTCAATGCGTCCATCAAGCGACGCTTTCGCCGTTCCTTTCGATACTGCGTAATACATTCGTTGTAAGTGATGCTGTACAGCCAGGTTTTGAACTTCGATTTCCCCTCAAAGTTCTTCAAACCATACAAAACCTTCAGCATCACTTCCTGACAGACATCGTCCGCGTCGCGATCGTTCCCAAGATATCTCGCGCAGACGTTAAATAATGTTCGCTGGTAACGCCGCATCAGTTCTTCATAAGCGCGCGTTACGTGAAAAAGCTCGGTATGCGAGCGCGCGACCAACTCCTCATCAGAGAGTTCGCGGGGGTCGTAGCGCGTGGATAGCGTATGGGCTTTATTCAAAACAAGTCGTGCCGACAGTCAGGTCAATGTCCGCCGCAACCAGCATCAGCTGGCATTTTGCGGCGGCATACATTAGCAGGGTTTGCCGGATTAGCGGCTACTCACATGCTGTTCCAGCAGGATCCGATTGGAAAGAGAGACTAGCTCACCCTCATCGGTCAGCAGTGTGGTTTTAACCGTGCCGATCTCTTCGATCTGGCCTTCGACCTCGCCAACACGCACTTGTTGCCCAACCTGATACAACTCACGCACATAGATTCCCGCAAGAATCTGACCGGCGATTTCCCGGCTTCCCAAGCCCATGGCCAGCGCAACGGCCAGACCAACGGTAATCAGAACAATGACGATCACATGGTTCAGAAGGTCGGTCTTGACCTCAAGCTGACTGATCGCGACCGAGATGCTGATGATGATCACCAGTCCCTGTGCAATTCGCCCCAATCCCGAAGCGTAGTCCAGACCTACGCCTTCTGCTGCACCGCGCACCAGCCCGTTGGCCAGTTGTGCGAGCAGAACACCTACCAGCAACACCAGCGCGGCGCCGAATACTTTCGGCAAATACAGCGCCAGGATGTCGAGCGTAGCCGAAACTCGCTCAAGCCCGAGGGATTCTGCTGCAGAAACCAGGAAAATAAGCAGAACGAACCAGTAGACGATTTTGCCAATCAGGGTCGAAATCGGTACCTGCAACCCGGCACGCGACATCAACTTGGTCAAACCGGTGCCGCCCATCAGACGGTCGAGACCCAGTTTGGCAAGCAGCTTGGACAGCAAGGTATCGAGCAGCTTCGCCACGACGAAACCCAGCAGCAGCACGACCAGTGCGCCAAACAGGTTCGGGATGAAGTTGGCGACTTTGGTCCACAACGCAGTCATTGCAGTGACGAGGCTCTGAGTCCAGAGATCAAGTTCCATATTCAATCAGCCTTATCAGCAGTGCGAGCGGTAGGTTTACGAAGACGGGAAACCGGCGAAACATGGGCCGATCCGTTGTTCAAGGCGATCATCAGCGCGGGCAGCCAGCGGCCCAGCAGGCTGAACAGATCGCCGGCGCCGACCTGGCGGTTGGCGGTTTTGAGTACGCGGCCCAGGCACGCATCGTCGTCGCGGCTGGACGGCGAAGCGTTGAGCATGTCACGCAAAGACTGTTCAAACGGATCGTGCATACGCACCTCTCGTGATGTCTGTGAAAGACGCGGGCAAATTTGGTCGGGTCACATGCGGCATCTCTATACCCAACGCAAACGGCGGAACAACCACCATTGTCCGAGGGCCACAGCGACCATCAGCAGGCAAGCCACCAGAAAGCCGTAAGGACTCCCGGAAAGCGGAATTCCACCGACGTTTATACCCAGCAGACCGGTGATAAAACTCATAGGTAAAAAGATTCCGGTGATGATCCCGAAACGGTACATCGTGCGATTCATGCGCTCGCTCAGGCGCCGGTCCTCAGCCTCCAGCACAAGCCCCACGCGCTCTCGGGTCAATTCGAGCTCTTCGAGATAACGCGTCAGGCTGTTGTTCAATTCGTTCCAGTAGTCGGCGTCGTCATCAACGAACCAAGGCAGTTTTATCCGCGTCATCTGGCCGAATATATCCCGCTGTGGCGCGAGAAAACGCTTCAGTCCAGCCGCCCTGCGACGGATGTGCAAAATGGCGCCATGATCGGGTGTATACCGTTCGTCGGCATCCATTTTTTCTTCTTCCTCATCGGCGATTTCCGAGAGGCAAGTGACCAGATCCTGCACCTTGTTGGTAAGGAACTGCGCCAGATAAAGGATCAGTTCAGAAGCGGTTTTCGGGCCTTTGCCGTCTGCCAGTTGCGCGAGCAATTCATCGGTAGCCCGCAACGGCCGCAAACGCAGGGAGATCACACGCTGGGCGCTGGCAAAAATGCGCACCGAAACCATGTCTTCCGGCTCCGCGCCCGGATTGAGATTGACCCCGCGCAAAAACAGCAACAGCTCGGCATCCGGCAACGGCAACAAACGAGGTCGAGTGTTCTCTTCCAGCAGCAGGTCGCAGGTGAATTCATTGAGACCGCTGGATTTGCGCAGCCAGGTCTGCGTTTGCGGATGACTGCGATCCCAATGCAGCCAGAGGCTTTCATGGGCCTGCAGCTGCAAATCGTCGAATTCAGTCCGGGCTATCGAACGCGCACCGCCTTTACCGTCCAGCACCAGGGCATGCACCAGCCCCCATTGCGCGTTTTCTTCCTCGAACATCCTCATCCCTTTGTCGAAAGCTTAATCAGGCATCTTCAGCGGGCTCGGCGAGATGATCACGCCGTTGTTGTCCGCATAAATGTAGTGCCCAGGGTGGAACGTCACACCGGCAAAAGTCACCGCAACGTTGAGGTCGCCAATGCCGCGTTTTTCGGTTTTCATCGGGTGACTGGCCAAGGCCTGAACCCCGAGGTCGGTCTGGGCGATAACGTCGACATCACGGATGCAACCGTAGATCACCAGCCCTTCCCAGCCATTGCTTGCGGCTTTCTCGGCGATCATGTCGCCCAGTAGTGCACGGCGCAGGGAACCGCCGCCATCGACCACCAGCACCTTGCCGTGGCCGTTGAGCTCGGCTTGTTCCTTGACCAGCGAGTTGTCTTCGAAGCATTTGATGGTCACGATTTCGCCGCCGAACGAGTCACGGCCGCCGAAATTGCTGAACATCGGTTCCAGCACCTGAACCAGCTCCGGATAGGCGTCGCAAAGGTCAGGCGTAAGGTAATGGTTCATCGAAAAACTCCTGTGAAAAGGAAGACGATCAAGGATGACGCACTCTTTTGAAACGAGTTCCGGCGGTCGCTGTTTACCTTAGTTCATGCCATGGTCGCTGAACGAACCTGAACAAACGCTGAAACGTAATAGCTAAACAGCCACCCAATATGACCAGAACCGCACAACGCGTCATATCTTAGCCGCAAGCCAAGCCGAACGAAATGCCCTTTTCAGAGCCTGCGACTCAGCCTGCAGCCGCCATATCCGGCTTCTCACCCAGCAGGGGCGCTTGCTGGTCGCTCAACCAGCGTGCAACCAGCGGCCACACTTCAGCCTGCGCAGACTTGCTCACCAACATCTCGACATGACCGAAATTTTCGCTGAAGCCCTGCTCGCGCCCCAGATTGACGAACTGTTTTTGCTCGCTACCTATCTGCTCGAACAATTTGCGACAGGCCCAGGCCGGATCCTGATGGTCCCCTACCGCACTTACCGCCAGCACAGGCACTTGAACATCCGTCAAACCGGCCCACCAATCTTTGTCCTTGTCACCAAAACGACCGAACAGGCCATACCAGCGCATGCTTTCGATCGCCAGACCGATCGGTTCGTCTTCAGGCCCACGCTTGAGACGCGAGCCCGATAGCTGGGCAAATCGCTTGAGAATGAAGCGACTGCTCCACTCCACCGGCGGGATTTTCAGCGGCCAGTACGTTCGGCTGACCTGCGTGCCAAAAAATGCCGCCGACGCCACGGCCGGCTCACCCAGGTATTCGCCGCCCAGCGCCGCCGCCAGGGTGATGCCGCCCAGCGAGTGCCCCAGCCAATGCGGAACCTGACCGCTCTGCTCGCGCACGAACGCGGCAATTGCCGGCAGATCGTATCGCGCGTAGTCAGCGACGCGATTGCGCCGGTAATCCTCGTTGCGCTGCGACAGGCCGTGACCGCGCATCTCCGGGATCCACACGTCGAAACCCAGCCGTGCCAGGTAAGCGCCCAGCCCCAGACCTTTCGGCGAAAACCAGAAGCGGCGGTTGGAAAAACTGCCGTGCAACAAAATCACCGGCACGCCCCGTACGGCCGGTTCGTCAGCCATACCCAGGCGGGTGACGGCGATTTCCACGGACCAGTCCGGGCTGTTGCCGGGTTTCAATCGATAAACATCTTCGCTCAGATCGCCGCGCCGTTCGGCGCTGATCAGGGCGACAGGAAATAGGTTGCTGCTGCTTTGCATAATGTTCTTGCACAAAAAAGGGCGGCATCCACAGGAGCCCGCCCTACTTCAATCTCAAAGCCTCGACCCGCAAAGGCAGGTCGAGGCTTCATTAACGACTTATTGGGCCGCTTGGCCTTCCGCCAGGAAGAACCAGGTTTCCAGCACGGTGTCCGGGTTCAGCGACACGCTTTCGATGCCCTGCTCCATCAGCCACTTGGCCAGATCCGGGTGATCCGAAGGCCCCTGACCGCAGATGCCGATGTACTTGCCGGCCTTGTTACACGCGGCAATCGCGTTGGCCAACAGCTTCTTGACCGCCGGATTACGCTCGTCGAACAAGTGCGCGATGATGCCCGAGTCGCGATCCAGACCCAAGGTCAGTTGAGTCAGGTCGTTGGAACCGATCGAGAAACCGTCGAAGAACTCGAGGAATTCTTCAGCGAGAATCGCGTTCGAAGGCAGTTCGCACATCATGATGACGCGCAAACCGTTCTCGCCGCGCTTCAATCCATTCTCTGCGAGCAGATCCACAACCTGGCTGGCTTCGCCAAGGGTACGCACGAACGGCACCATGATTTCGACGTTGGTCAGGCCCATCTCGTTGCGCACGCGCTTCAGCGCCCGGCATTCGAGTTCGAAGCAGTCACGGAACGATTCGCTGATGTAACGCGAAGCGCCACGGAAGCCCAGCATCGGGTTTTCTTCTTCCGGCTCGTAGAGTTTGCCGCCGATCAGGTTGGCGTATTCGTTGGACTTGAAGTCCGACAGACGCACGATGACCTTCTTCGGCGCGAACGCGGCAGCGAGGGTGCTGATGCCTTCAACCAGTTTTTCGACGTAGAAACCGACTGGATCGTCGTAACCGGCGATGCGCTTGTCGACGCTTTCCTTGATTTCCGGCGGCAGGCCGTCGTAGTTCAACAGTGCTTTGGGGTGGACGCCGATCATGCGGTTGATGATGAATTCCAGGCGGGCCAGGCCCACACCGGCGTTCGGCAATTGCGCGAAGTCGAAAGCGCGGTCCGGGTTGCCGACGTTCATCATGATCTTGAACGGCAGATCCGGCATGGCATCCACGGAGTTCTTCTTGATGTCGAAGCCCAGTTCGCCTTCGAAGATGTAACCGGTGTCGCCTTCGGCGCAGGACACGGTCACGCCCTGACCATCCTTCAACAATTGGGTGGCGTTGCCGCAACCCACGACGGCCGGAATCCCCAGTTCACGGGCGATGATCGCCGCATGGCAGGTACGGCCGCCCCGGTTGGTGACGATGGCGCTGGCGCGTTTCATCACCGGTTCCCAGTCCGGATCGGTCATGTCGGACACCAGCACGTCGCCCGGCTGGACTTTATCCATCTCGGACACGTCCTTGATGATGCGAACCTTGCCGGCGCCGATGCGCTGGCCGATGGCGCGACCTTCAACCAGCACGGTGCCGGTTTCTTTCAGCAGGTAACGTTCCATGACGTTGGCCTGAGTGCGGCTTTTCACGGTTTCCGGACGGGCCTGCACGATGTACAGCTTGCCGTCGTCACCGTCCTTGGCCCATTCGATGTCCATCGGGCACTGGTAGTGCTTCTCGATGATCATCGCCTGCTTGGCCAGCTCGCTGACTTCGGCGTCGCTCAGGCAGAAGCGCGCGCGGTCAGCCTTGTCGACATCGACGGTCTTGACCGAACGACCGGCCTTGGCCTCGTCGCCGTAGATCATCTTGATAGCTTTGCTGCCCAGGTTGCGACGCAGGATCGCCGGACGACCGGCTTCCAGCGTGCCTTTATGGACGTAGAACTCATCCGGGTTCACCGCGCCTTGTACGACGGTTTCACCCAGGCCGTAGGCGCCGGTGATGAACACCACGTCACGGAAACCGGATTCGGTATCGAGGGTGAACATCACGCCGGCGGTGCCGGTTTCCGAACGCACCATGCGCTGCACGCCGGCCGACAGGGCGACCAGTTTATGGTCGAAGCCCTGATGCACGCGGTAGGAGATCGCACGGTCGTTGAACAGCGAAGCGAACACTTCTTTGGCGGCGCGGATAACGTTTTCCACACCACGGATGTTCAGAAAGGTTTCCTGCTGGCCGGCGAACGAGGCGTCCGGCAAGTCTTCGGCGGTGGCGGAAGAACGCACGGCCACGGCCACGTCAGGGTTGCCGGCCGACAGTTCGGCGAACGCGGTGCGGATCTCGGCGTTCAGTTTTTCAGGGAATTGGGCTTCCATGATCCATTGACGGATCTGGGCGCCGGTCTTGGCCAGCGCATTGACATCATCAACGTCGAGTGCGTCGAGGGCCTTGTGGATCTGGTCGTTGAGGCCGCTCAGTTCGAGGAAGTCGCGATAGGCCTGGGCGGTGGTGGCAAAGCCGCCAGGGACCGACACACCGGCGCCTGCCAGGTTGCTGATCATCTCGCCC
Source organism: Pseudomonas sp. NPDC087615 (assembly GCF_044743445.1). Lineage (NCBI taxonomy): Bacteria > Pseudomonadati > Pseudomonadota > Gammaproteobacteria > Pseudomonadales > Pseudomonadaceae > Pseudomonas > Pseudomonas sp. NPDC087615. Next base: position 7,092 of record NZ_JBIUWM010000059.1, read on the forward strand.
AGGGATGCGTTCTTGCCCCCCACATGCTCAACATCGTGTTTGCCGAGCTTATCGAGGGAAACTACGTACTCTACCAAGGTGATCTCTCCACTAACTGTGTTGGAAAAGCTCAGAAGCCGGCGGCTCGGGGGAGCGTTGGCCGGCTGTATGGCCTGGACCTGGAAAATAAGTGAGAATGCGGGCCAATGGCGGCCGGCAAATCGCGCCTATCATATCCAGAAATGCTCATAAGTGTCCTGTGCTGCCTATGCATGCCGATGTGGCGAGTGACTGTTGTTGCCAGACAAGGCGCCGCGACAAGTCATAGCTGGCTACGGCGAGGAGCGGCAACGTAGTATGGCGACAACAGGCGCCGCCACGACGGCATGCATAGGCTACACAGGACACTCACTTAAGGCCCAAGGTGCAAATGAAACGATCTGCTTTCTTTATCTCCGATGGCACCGGCATTACCGCCGAAACCCTGGGTCAAAGCCTCTTGGCGCAGTTCGAAAACATTGCCTTCAGCAAATTCACGCGCCCCTACATCGACAGCGTGGAAAAAGCGCGGTCCATGGTACAACAAATCAACAAAGCCGCTGAAACCGACGGCTTTCGCCCGATTATCTTCGACACCATCGTCAATCAGGACATTCGTGAGATTCTCGCCACCTCCAATGGTTTCATGATCGACATTTTCTCGACCTTCCTGGCGCCACTCGAGCAGGAACTGACCGAGCATTCTTCCTACACCGTCGGCAAATCGCATTCGATCGGGCACAACTCCAATTACATGGAGCGCATCGAGGCGGTGAACTTCGCCCTCGACAACGACGACGGCGCCCGCACGCACTATTACGACAAGGCCGATCTGATACTAGTGGGCGTGTCGCGTTGTGGTAAGACACCGACGTGCCTGTATATGGCCATGCAATTCGGCATCCGCGCGGCCAACTACCCGCTGACCGAAGACGACATGGAGCGCCTGACCCTGCCAGCCGCCCTGCGCGCGCACCAGCACAAGCTGTTTGGCCTGACCATCGACCCGGATCGCCTCACCGCGATTCGCAACGAGCGCAAGCCCAACAGCCGCTATTCAAGCTATGCCCAGTGCGAATTCGAAGTGCGCGAAGTGGAAAACCTGTTCCGCCGCGAAAACATCCCGAACATCAACTCCACGCATTTTTCGGTGGAAGAGATTTCGGCGAAGATTCTGGTCGAGAAAGGTGTGGAGCGGCGGTTCAAGTAGATTTGCGGTGCCTGATCTGAAGCCTTCGCGAGCTTGCTCGCGAAGAACGATTACGGGGTTTCGGTGAGTGCCTTCGCCAGCGTTTCAAAGCCGCCGAGCAACAACCCGTCATCCCCCACCGAATTACACACACTCGCCCGAATAAACTGCGGCACCGCCGCGTGCCCGACGGCGAACGCCTCGGCGGTCGCCACCAGATAGTTGTTTTCCTTCAATTCCGCTGCAATCTGCGACGCCCGCCACAGTTCAGGCACTTGCAACCAGAAATGCGGGCTGTGGATATGCGTCTTGTAGCTCAACCCCTCCAGCGCCCCCGCCACCCATGCCTTGCGCCGGCCGATCTCGCCGATCTGCTCATCCAGCAAGCGCTCGGCCATGCCGTTTTCGATCCAAAGAGCCGCCACCTCCTGGGTCAATGGATTAGCCATCCAGCAGGAACCGCGAATGGCTGAACTGATGCGCCCAATCAGCGCTTGCGGCGCATGCACATAACCCACCCGCACCCCCGCCGAAACCGCCTTGCTCAGGCTGCCGATCAACACTGAGCGCTCCGGGGCGAAATAACTCAGGGGCAGCGGACGCTGGCGATCCAGCACCGCGTGTGCTTCGTCTTCGAGGATCAGCAGATTGTGTTGGCGACAGACCTCGGCAATCGCCTGTCGTCGTGAGATCGACATGACCGCAGCCGTAGGATTCTGGATCGTCGGCGTGCAATACAGGGCGGATACCCGGTGCTGACGACAAATATCCTCCAGCGCCGAGGGCAACAGTCCTTCGTCATCCATCGCGGCACCGATCAGCTTTATCCCGAGCTGGCGTGCGACGCTGATCAATCCGGGGTAGGACAAATGCTCGGTGACAACCGTGTCACCCGCCTTGAGCAAACCCATCAACGCGCACAACAGGCCATGCTGACCGCCGTTGACGCACAGCACCTGATCGGCGTGCGGGACAAAATCCCCATGACGCAGCCATTGGGCACCCGCCGCTCGATGCCGTGGCAGTCCACCTTCAGCGGTGTATCCCGTCAACTGCTGCAAGCGGTGCGGATCACCGGCCAGTGTCTGTAGGGTTTGGCTCATCAAAGCCGTTTCCTGCCCGGGAATCGGCTGATTGCGACTCATGTCAAAGCAGGCCGGGGGCTCATCGCTGACATTGCGAAAACCCTTGTCTTGCGGCCGCTCCATCCCGCGCTGACGCACATAAGTGCCGTCTCCTACACGGGCCACGACCCATCCCACACGCTCCAGTTCGCCGTAGGCACGGCTGATGGTGCCGATGGTAACGCCGAGGCTGTCGGCCAACAGCCTGTGGGGTGGCAACTTGCAACCGGCCTCGATAACACCGGCAACGATGGCCTTCTCGACCGCGTCCGCGAGGCGTTGATACTTCACACCGACGCCATTGGCGAGGCCGTCACGGAGGATTGACACCATGGCAATACTTACTTTGACAGTCATTCCCGCCCCGAATAGCGTACTGAAAACAGGTTCAATCAGGGATAGACCTTTTCAGCAACCAGGTCAATTCCGTCGTTCGGAGCACACCGCATGTCGATCGCCCTCAGCACGCCGTTGAACGCCAGCAAACCCTGGCTCGCCGGGTTGGTCACCAGTGTGTTGTTTCTGATCGTCTGCCTGAGTTGGGGCACGACATGGCTGGGGATCAAGATTGCCGTGGAAAGTGTGCCACCCCTGACCGCCGCCGGGCTGCGCTTTCTGATTGCCTTTCCACTGTTCCTCGGCTTCGCCGTATTACGCAAAGAGCCGCTGCTGTTCCCCCGGCAGAGTCGCTGGTTCTTTGTGTTCGTCACGCTCTCGTATTTCAGCCTGCCCTACTACTTGCTCAACTATGGCGAGATACATGTGTCGTCCGGCCTGACCGCGCTGCTGTTCAGTTGCATGCCGGTGTTCATCCTGATTTTTTCTGCGCTGTTTCTGCGCGAGAAGATCCAGCCGACGCAAATGCTCGGTATCGCCATCGGTTTCGGCAGCCTGTTCATGATCATCCGCAGCCAGGGTTTGCATCTGGATCAGGCCGAATGGCTTGGTGTGCTGGCGATTTTCAGCGCGGCGATCATGCATGCGCTGTGCTACGTGATCACCAAAAAGCACGGCAGCGCGATCAGTGTGATCACCTACAACACTCTGCCCATCGGCATTGCCGGGTTGATGCTGCTGGTCGCAGGCCTTTCGCTGGAGAACCCGACATTCGCCACCATCACGCCACGCTCATGGGGCGCCCTGCTCTACCTCGGAATGGTGGCGTCGGTCGGCGGCTTTATCGTTTATTTCGTCCTGCTCAAACGCCTGAGCCCGGTCCTTCTGTCATTCGTGTTCATCATCTTTCCGGTGTTCGCCGTGATCATCGGCGCCTGGTACGAAGGCACGGAAATTTCTCGGGAGCTGATGCTGTATTCGGCTGTCCTGCTGGGCGGTTTTGCGATCACCAAGCTGCCAGCCAAGCGCTAACAATCATGCATTGAACATCGGAGGTTCAAATGTCGGTACACACCATGGAAACCCTCAGTCTTTTTAACAATGCCCCTTATCAGCGCGACTTCAGTGCCCGGGTGATCGCGGTGGTAGATCAGGCCGTCGTCCTCGAACACACGCTGTTCTATCCCACCGGTGGCGGGCAGCCGGGCGACACCGGGCACTTCAGCCTGCCGGATGGCACCCGGATCGACGTGACGGAAACGCTGCGCGACCCGTTGCTGCCGTCGATCATCTGGCACAAGGTGTCGCAATGCCCGCCTCAGCTATGCGTCGGCACCCTGCTCAACGCCAGCCTGGACTGGGCGCGGCGCTATCAACACATGAAGATGCACACCTGCCTGCACCTGCTGGGATCGATCATCAACGCACCGGTCACCGGGTGCAGCATCGGCGCGGACAAGGGCCGGCTGGATTTCGATCTGCCCCAAATGACCCTCGACAAGGACAGCCTCACGCGCGATCTCAACGCGCTGATCGAGCAGGCCATTGCGGTCACCACCCTGTCGATGCCCGCCTCGGAGTACCCCGCACTGCTGGAAAAAACCGGTAGCAAAACGGTTAAGCCACCGGCGATTCAGGGTGAATTGCGGATGGTCGAAGTGATCGGAATCGACATCCAGCCCTGTGGCGGCACCCACGTACAAAACACCCGGGAAATCGGCCGGGTGTTTTGCGAAAAAATCGAGAAGAAGAGCAGGACCAACCGGCGGGTGATCCTGCGGTTTGAATGAGCCTTAGATCACGAACAGGTCGACAAAGCGGTTCACCGCAGTCGCCTCAAGCTGCGCCTGATCCTTGCACAAGGCAAAAATCTCGCTGCTGCGCTGTCCGGTGAAGCGCGTCGCCAGGTTCGCCTTGAACTTGTCTTCGAGCAACGGAATGCCTTCGGCGCGGCGGCGACGATGGCCGATCGGATATTCCACCACTACGTTGTCGGTGCTTGAGCCGTCCTTGAAAAACACCTGCACGGCATTGGCAATCGAGCGTTTGTCGGCCTCCAGATACTCGCGAGTGAAGCGTGGGTCTTCGACGATGACCATTTTTTCGCGCAGCACATCAATGATCGGATGCGCCTTGTGAAAGTCGTCTTCGTACTGCTCGGCCACCAGATTGCCGAACGCCAACGGCACGGCGGTCATGTACTGAATGCAGTGATCGCGGTCGGCGGCGTTAGCCAGCGGCCCGACCTTGGAAATGATGCGGATCGCCGATTGGTGGGTGGTGATGACGATCCGGTCGATTTCGTGCAGACGATTGCGCACCTGAGGGTGCAACGTGACCGCCGCTTCGCAAGCTGTTTGCGCATGAAATTCGGCCGGGAAGCTGATTTTGAACAGCACGTTTTCCATCACGTAGCTGCCCAAAGGACGCGAGAAACTGAAGGCTCGCGTGCCCTCGGGCTTCAACGCCAGATCGCTGTTGGTGTGGCTGAACAGCACGTCATAAAACCCCCACTGTTTAGCGCTCAGCACGCCGGGAATACCCATCTCGCCGCGCATGGCGATGTCCGCCAAACGCACGCCACGACTCGATGCGTCCCCCGCCGCCCAGGATTTGCGCGAGCCGGCGTTCGGCGCATGCCGATAAGTGCGCAACGCCTGCCCATCGACGAACGCATGGGACAGCGCCGATAACAGTTGCTCGCGATTGGCGCCCATCAGTTTGGCGGTGATGGCGGTCGAGGCGACTTTGACCAAGATGACGTGGTCGAGTCCTACGCGGTTGAAGGCGTTTTCCAGGGCGATCACGCCCTGAATCTCATGGGCCATGATCATGGCTTCGAGCACATCGCGAATCGTCAGCGGCGCTTCAGCGTTGGCCACGCGTTTCTGCGCCAGGTGATCCGCCACCGCTAGAATCGCGCCAAGGTTGTCCGACGGATGCCCCCATTCGGCAGCGAGCCAAGTGTCGTTGTAATCAAGCCAACGCACGATGCAGCCGATGTCCCACGCGGCTTTGACCGGATCAAGTCGATAGCACGTGCCCGGTACTCGTGCCCCGAACGGCACGACAGTGCCTTCGACGAGAGGGCCAAGGTGTTTGGTGCATTCGGGGAAACGTAACGCCAGCAGGCCACAGCCCAGCGTGTCCATCAGGCAGTTGCGGGCGGTGTCGAGGGCTTCGCTGGATTCAACGTTGAAAGTGAGGACGTAATCGGCGATGTCCTGCAGGACACGGTCGTAGTCGGGGCGGTTGTTCAGATCGACGTTGGCGCTCATGTTCGATTCACTCTTGAAGTGGTTCGTTGACGGGACCTCGGTTCAGGGCTGATTTTTTGGGTTGAAATACTATCCCCTGTGGGAGCGGGCTTGCTCGCGAAGGCAGAGTGTCAGTCGACATCATTATTGCCCGGTGCGCCGCCTTCGCGAGCAAGCCCGCTCCCACAGGGTATGAAGTGTTACTTAAAAAGCGTCGCCGGGCACGCGCACGTAGCCTTCCATGAGTACCCGGGCACTGCGACTCATGATGGCCTTCTTCACCACCCACTCACCGTTTTCCAGACTGGCCTCAGCACCGACCCGCAAGGTCCCGGACGGATGGCCAAAACGCACCGCACTACGCTCAACGCCGCCCGCCGCCAGATTCACCAGCGTTCCGGAAATCGCCGCTGCGGTGCCGATCGCCACCGCGGCCGTGCCCATCATCGCGTGGTGCAACTTGCCCATCGACAAGGCGCGCACCAGCAAATCAACATCAGCCGCCGCAACCGCCTTGCCACTGGAGGCCACATAGTCCGCAGGTTTGGCCACGAACGCGACTTTCGGCGTGTGTTGACGCTTGGCCGCCTCATCCAGATTCGAGATCAGTCCCATGCGCAACGCGCCGTAGGCACGGATGGTTTCAAACATTTGCAGCGCTTTCGGATCGCTGTTGATCGCGCTTTGCAACTCGGTGCCGGTGTAGCCGATGTCTTCGGCGTTGACAAAAATCGTCGGAATGCCCGCGTTGATCATGGTCGCCTTGAACGTGCCGACACCCGGCACTTCCAGCTCATCGATCAGGTTGCCGGTGGGGAACATTGAGCCACCGCCGCCCTCTTCGTCTGCTGCCGGGTCCATGAACTCCACTTGCACTTCGGCGGCCGGAAAGGTCACGCCGTCGAGTTCGAAGTCGCCGGTTTCCTGCACCTCGCCATGGGTGATCGGCACATGAGCAATGATGGTCTTGCCGATGTTGGCCTGCCATACGCGCACCACCGCTACGCCGTTTTGCGGGATACGGCTGGCGTCGACCAAACCATTGCTGATCGCGAACGAACCGACCGCCGCCGACAGGTTGCCGCAGTTGCCGCTCCAGTCCACGAACGGCTTGTCGATGGAGACCTGACCGAACAGGTAATCGACGTCGTGATCGGCTTTGATGCTTTTCGACAGGATCACGGTTTTACTGGTGCTCGACGTGGCGCCGCCCATGCCGTCGATCTGTTTGTCGTACGGGTCGGGGCTGCCGATCACCCGCAGCAATAACGCATCGCGGGCCGGGCCGGGAATCTGCGCCGCCTCGGGCAGATCCTTGAGGCTGAAGAACACGCCTTTGCTGGTACCGCCGCGCATGTAGGTGGCGGGAATCTTTATTTGAGGTGCGTGAGCCATGGTGCTCCTTAACAAAGGCGCGGGACTTAAAATCCCACGCCCACATACGATGATTTAAACGGCAACCGACGACTCTTCGAGGAAGTCCTGAGCGAAGCGCTGCAACACGCCGCCGGCCTCGTAGATCGACACTTCTTCAGCGGTGTCGAGGCGGCATGTCACCGGCACGTCGACGCGCTCGCCGTTCTTGCGATGGATCACCAGCGTCAAGTCAGCGCGCGGCTTTCGGGCTCCTATCACGTCGTAGGTTTCGCTGCCGTCGATGGCCAGGGTGTGACGGTCGGTGCCCGGTTTGAACTCCAGCGGCAACACGCCCATGCCGACCAGGTTGGTGCGGTGGATACGTTCGAAACCTTCGGCAGCAATCGCCTCGACCCCAGCCAGACGCACGCCTTTGGCCGCCCAGTCGCGGGACGAACCCTGACCGTAATCGGCGCCGGCAATGATGATCAGCGGCTGCTTGCGTTCCATGTAGGTTTCGATGGCTTCCCACATGCGCATGACTTGGCCTTCCGGCTCGACGCGGGCCAGCGAACCCTGTTTGACCTTGCCGTTTTCCACCACCATTTCGTTGAACAGTTTCGGGTTGGCAAACGTTGCGCGTTGCGCAGTCAGGTGGTCACCCCGGTGGGTGGCGTAAGAGTTGAAGTCCTCTTCCGGCAAGCCCATTTTCGCCAGGTATTCGCCGGCGGCGCTGTCAAGCATGATCGCGTTCGACGGCGACAGGTGATCGGTGGTGATGTTGTCCGGCAGCACCGCCAACGGGCGCATGCCCTTGAGCGGACGCGCACCCGCCAACGCACCTTCCCAGTAAGGCGGACGGCGAATGTAAGTGCTCATCTCGCGCCAGTCGTACAGCGGCGTGACTTTCGGGCCGGTGTCTTCGTGGACCGCGAACATCGGGATGTAGACCTGACGGAACTGCTCCGGCTTGACCGAGGATTTGACCACGGCGTCGATTTCTTCGTCGCTCGGCCAGATGTCTTTCAGGCGGATTTCCTTGCCGTCGACCACGCCCAACACATCCTTCTCAATGTCGAAGCGGATGGTGCCAGCGATGGCGTACGCCACAACCAATGGCGGCGAGGCCAGGAACGCTTGCTTGGCGTAGGGGTGAATCCGGCCGTCGAAGTTGCGGTTGCCCGAAAGCACGGCCGTGGCGTACAGATCACGGTCGATGATCTCTTGCTGGATCACCGGGTCCAGCGCACCGGACATGCCGTTGCAAGTCGTGCAGGCGAATGCGACGACGCCAAATCCGAGTTGCTCCAACTCAGTGGTCAAACCGGCTTCGTCGAGGTACAGCGCCACGGTTTTCGAACCCGGGGCCAACGAGGATTTGACCCACGGTTTGCGGGTCAGGCCAAGCTTGTTGGCATTGCGCGCCAGAAGGCCAGCAGCAATGACGTTGCGCGGGTTGCTGGTGTTGGTGCAACTGGTGATGGCGGCGATGATGACTGCACCGTCGGGCATCTGCCCCGGCACCTCTTCCCACTGGCCGCTGATGCCTTTGGCCGCCAGATCGCTGGTGGCGACGCGGGCGTGCGGGTTGCTCGGGCCGGCCATGTTGCGCACGACCGAGGACAGATCGAAGGTCAAACCGCGCTCGTATTGCGCACCTTTGAGGCTGTCAGCCCACAGGCCGGTGATCTTGGCGTATTGCTCGACCAACTGAACCTGTTGGTCTTCGCGGCCGGTGAGTTTCAGGTAATCGATGGTCTGCTGATCGATGTAGAACATCGCCGCGGTGGCGCCGTATTCCGGGGCCATGTTGGAGATGGTTGCACGGTCGCCGAGGGTCAGCGCGGCAGCGCCTTCGCCAAAGAACTCCAGCCACGCCCCGACGACTTTCTGTTTGCGCAGGTACTCAGTCAGTGCCAGCACCATGTCGGTGGCGGTGATGCCCGGTTGCAGCTTGCCGGTCAGTTCAACGCCAACGCTTTCCGGCAGGCGCATCCACGAGGCGCGGCCGAGCATCACGCTCTCGGCTTCGAGGCCGCCGACGCCGATGGCAATCACGCCCAGCGCATCAACGTGCGGGGTGTGGCTGTCGGTGCCGACACAGGTGTCGGGGAACGCCACGCCGTCACGCACCTGGATCACCGGTGACATTTTCTCCAGGTTGATCTGGTGCATGATGCCGTTACCCGGCGGGATCACGTCGACGTTCTTGAAGGCCTTTTTGGTCCAGTTGATGAAGTGGAAACGGTCTTCGTTGCGACGGTCTTCGATGGCGCGGTTTTTCTCGAACGCGTGGGCATCAAACCCGCCCGCTTCTACGGCCAGCGAGTGGTCGACGATCAGTTGCGTCGGCACCACCGGGTTGACCTGCGCCGGGTCGCCGCCTTGCAAGGCAATCGCGTCGCGCAGGCCAGCGAGGTCGACCAGTGCAGTCTGACCAAGAATGTCGTGGCACACCACACGGGCCGGGAACCACGGGAAGTCGAGGTCGCGTTTGCGTTCGATCAGTTGCTTGAGGGAATCGGTGAGCGTGGCCGGATCGCAGCGACGCACCAGGTTTTCCGCCAGCACGCGGGAGGTGTACGGCAGGGTGTCGTAACTGCCGGTCTGAATCGCCTCGACCGCCGCACGGACGTCGAAGTAATCCAGAGGGCTGCCGGGCAGGTTCTTGCGAAATTCTGTGTTCATCGGGTCAGGACTCGGGTCACGGTAGTTTCAAGAGGTGAACATTGCACCGGCACTGAAGTGGACTCGGTCACCCGTGGGAGCGGGCTTGCTCGCGAATGCGGTGTGTCAGTCGATAGATCATTGGCTGATACACCGCATTCGCGAGCAAGCCCGCTCCCACATTGGCTCCCGGTTTAACCAGTTACCCGTGCGGCCTCACCATTCAGCGACGTTCGATTGGCACGAACTTGCGCTGTTCGACGCCGATGTACTCGGCGCTTGGACGGATGATGCGGTTGTTGGCACGCTGTTCGAACACATGCGCGGCCCAGCCGGTCAGGCGCGAGCAGACGAAAATCGGCGTGAACAGTTTGGTCGGGATGCCCATGAAGTGGTAAGCCGAGGCATGGTAGAAGTCGGCATTCGGGAACAGTTTTTTCTGCTCCCACATGGTCTTGTCGATGGCTTCGGAAACCGCGAACAACACCTTGTCACCCACTTCGTCAGCCAGTTTTTTCGACCAGCCCTTGATCACCTCGTTGCGCGGATCGCTGTCCTTATAGATCGCGTGACCGAAGCCCATGATCTTGTCTTTGCGCTCAAGCATGCCGAGGGTGCCTTTGATCGCCTCTTCGGGCGACGAGAAGCGCTCGATCATTTCCATCGCCGCTTCGTTGGCACCGCCGTGCAGTGGGCCGCGCAACGAACCGATAGCGGCGGTGACGCAGGAATACAGGTCGGACAGGGTCGATGCACAAACGCGAGCGGTGAACGTCGAGGCGTTGAATTCGTGCTCGGCGTACAGGATCAGCGAAACGTTCATCACTTTGACGTGCAGTTCGCTCGGTTTCTTGTCGTGCAACAGGTGCAGGAAGTGGCCGCCAATGGTGGGCTCGTCGCTGACGCAGTTGATGCGTTTGCCGTCATGGCTGAAGCGATACCAGTAGCACATGATCGCCGGGAATGCGGCCAGCAGACGGTCAGTCTTGTCGCACTGTTCGCTGAAGTCTTTCTCCGGTTCGATGTTGCCCAGGAACGAGCAACCGGTGCGCATCACGTCCATCGGATGAGCGTCGGCGGGGATGCGTTCCAGCACTTCTTTAAGCGCTTGCGGCAGGTCGCGCAGTTTGCTCAGTTTGCCTTGGTAGTCGGCAAGTTGCGCTTGGGTCGGCAGCTCGCCGTAAAGCAGCAGGTAAGCGACTTCTTCAAATTGCGCATCTGCCGCCAGTTCACGCACGTCGTAGCCGCGATAGGTCAGCCCGGCGCCGGCCTGGCCCACGGTGGACAGTGCCGTTTGCCCGGCCACCTGGCCCCGGAGCCCGGCGCCACTGAGTACTTTTGCTTCAGCCATTGTTTTCTCCAATCTTGAATTTGTTAGGGAGTACGGCGGCGGCTTACTTCTTCGCCGCAAACAACGCATCGAGCTTCTGCTCGAAGGTGTGGTAATCAATGCGATCGTAAAGCTCCATGCGAGTCTGCATGGTGTCGATGACATTCTGCTGCGTGCCGTCGCGGCGGATCGCGGTGTAGACGTTTTCCGCCGCTTTATTCATCGCGCGGAACGCCGACAGCGGGTACAGCACCAGCGACACGTCGGCGCCGGCCAATTGCTCGGTGGTGTACAGCGGTGTCGAGCCGAATTCGGTGATGTTGGCCAGAATCGGGGCTTTCACGCGGTTGGCGAACAGTTTGTACATCTCAAGTTCGGTGATGGCCTCCGGGAAGATCATGTCGGCGCCTGCCTCGATGCACGCGGCAGCACGATCCAGTGCCGACTCCAGGCCTTCCACCGCCAGCGCATCGGTACGCGCCATGATCACGAAGCTGTCGTCAGTGCGGGCATCGACGGCGGCTTTGATGCGGTCGACCATTTCCTGCTGGCTGACGATCTCTTTGTTTGGGCGATGACCGCAGCGCTTGGCGCCGACCTGATCCTCGATGTGAATCGCCGCCGCGCCGAACTTGATCATCGACTTGACGGTGCGCGCCACGTTGAAGGCTGAAGAACCGAAACCGGTATCGACATCCACCAGCAACGGCAGGTCGCAGACGTCGGTGATGCGGCGAACATCGGTCAGCACGTCGTCCAGGCCAGTGATGCCCAGGTCCGGCACGCCGAGCGAGCCCGCCGCCACACCGCCGCCGGACAGGTAGATCGCTTTGAAACCGGCGCGTTTTGCCAACAACGCGTGGTTGGCGTTGATCGCGCCGACCACCTGCAATGGATGCTCGCTGGCGACCGCATCGCGGAAACGCTGGCCTGGAGTGCTCAGATTGGAACTCATGACTCACCTCGTTCAGTGGCTGTCTTATCGTTGGCGCCGTCCTGGTAATGACGGGCGATATTGCGTTTCGAGGCGCCGATGTGACGGCGCATCAACAATTCCGCGAGTTCGCCGTCACGGTCGGCGATTGCATCGAGAATGCGGTGGTGTTCGGCAAAGGCCTGGCGGGGGCGATTGGGCGTGGAGGAAAACTGGATGCGGTACATGCGCACCAGTTGATAGAGCTCGCCGCAAAGCATTTGCGTGAGGGTGCGGTTGCCGCTGCCCTGGATGATCCGGTAATGAAAGTCGAAATCGCCTTCCTGCTGGTAGTAGCCAACGCCGGCCTGAAATGCCGCGTCGCGCTCATGGGTTTCGAGCACCCGGCGCAACTCGTCGATTTCTTCGACGCTCATGCGTTCAGCCGCCAAGCGGCAAGCCATGCCTTCAAGGGATTCGCGGATTTCGTAGAGTTCCAGCAATTCGGCGTGACTGAGCGACACCACCCGCGCACCGACATGCGGCACCCGGACCAGCAGGCGCTGGCCTTCCAGACGATGAATCGCCTCACGCAGCGGGCCACGACTAATGCCGTAGGTGCGCGCCAGCTCCGGCTCGGAGATTTTGCTGCCTGGGGCGATCTCGCCTTTGACGATAGCCGCCTGAATACGCCGGAAGACGTTTTCCGAAAGCGTCTCGGAATCGTCGCCGCTGATGACCGGGGGATCGAGTTGATCCAGCATGATTGTCGACACCTTCAAATCCAATGCGGCAAAAACTAGTCAATTAGCCGGCATCAGTCAAAGGATAAATAGATATTGTCGACAATCGTCTAATAACCACCCTTGGATCACCCCAAGGGTTATAGACCCGCTCGGGCGCTGGCGCCATAAAATCACCGTGCTAGAATGCCGCCCGCATTTGCTGGCCATTTGTACGGCTTGTCATAAAAAGCTGATAGGCACACGAAGGGGCTTGCGCAAGTTTTGCCAAGGACCTGAACCGAAAACGGAACGCTGCGCACCAGGATTTATGAGACTCAAGCCTTTCCCCACATTTTTTGCTCTGTTTTGCCTGCCCGGGCTTGCCGCCGCGGGAGAAAAAACCGTGTACGGCCTCAACGAATACGCCTCGTTGGATGGCATCAATCTGCAAGTCGCGGCCAAACTCGATACGGGCGCTAAAACCGCCTCGCTGAGTGCCCGCGACATCAAACGCTTCAAGCGCGACGGTGAATCCTGGGTACGTTTCTACCTGGCGATCGACGCCGCGCATTCGCACCCGATCGAACGACCGCTGGCCCGGGTCAGCAAGATCAAGCGCCGCGCCGGCGACTACGACCCGGAAGAAGGCAAGAAGTACACCGCCCGCCCGGTGATCGAGCTGGATATCTGCATGGGCACGGCGATGCGCAGCATCGAAGTGAACCTGACCGACCGAAGTGCGTTCCAATATCCGCTTTTGATCGGCTCCGAAGCCTTGAAACGTTTCGATGCGCTGGTCGACCCGAGTCTTAAATACGCTGCCGGCAAACCCGCCTGCACCATCGCCGCTCATACCGCCGAGTAATTTCCATGCGTTCTCTAACCTTTCACCTGAAAATCCTGATCACCATTCTGGTGTTGCTGGGCGTTTCGGTTACGGCCTATCAGATTTTCGTGCTCGGCATTCCGGTGACCGAAGACGCCACCGACGATTTGTGGAACATCGATGCCAAGGTCGAGTTCGTCGCCAGTGCCAAGGATCCGGTCAAAATCCAGATGTTCGTGCCGCCCCTGAGCCGCGATTACGTCAGCCTCAACGAGAGCTTCATCTCCAATAACTACGGCGTGGCCGTGAACCGCGTCGATGGCAACCGCAAGGTGACCTGGTCGGCGCGCCGGGCCAAGGGCAACCAGACCCTGTATTACCGCTTGGTGCTGACCAAGCGTTACACCTCGGAAAAATCCAAGATCAAAGGCCCGACCTTCCGCGACAGCATTGCGGTCGAAGGCCCGGAAAAAATCGCCGCCGAAGCACTGCTCGCGCCGATCCGCCAACACTCGGCCGACGTCGAAACCTTCATTGGCGAGGCGATCAAACGCGTCAACAACCTCAACGATGACAACGTGAAACTGCTGCTGGCGGGCGATCCATCCACCGCGCACAAAGCCAAAATCGTCGAACTGTTGCTGTCTATCGCGCACGTTCCGGTTGAAAAAGTCCACACCATCCGACTGGTTGCCGATCAGCCACAAAGCCCTGAACTGTGGCTGCGCAGTTTCAATGGCAACGACTGGCTGTACTTCAACCCGGAAACCGGCGAACAAGGCCTGCCAAGCGACCGCCTGCAGTGGTGGACCGGCGATGAGAACCTGATCACCATCGACGGCGGCAAGAAAGCCAACGTGACCTTCAGCCTGAACAACAGCGAGATGAATGCGATTCGTCTGGCCAAGCTGACCGACGAAAACACTGACGCCAACTTCCTCGAATACTCGCTGTATGGCCTGCCGCTGCAAACCCAGCAAACCTTCATGATCATGGTGATGATCCCGATTGGCGTGCTGGTGATCCTGATCCTGCGCAACCTGATCGGCCTGCAGACCCTCGGCACCTTCACCCCGGTACTGATCGCCCTCGCCTTCCGCGAAACTCAGTTGGGCTTCGGCATCATCCTGTTCACCGTGATTACCGCGCTGGGCCTGTCGTTACGTTCTTATCTGGAACATCTGAAACTGCAAATGCTGCCGCGCCTGTCGGTGGTGCTGACCTTTGTCGTGGTGTTGATCGCGGCGATCAGTCTGTTCAGCCATAAGCTCGGCCTGGAGCGCGGCCTGTCGGTGGCACTGTTCCCGATGGTGATTTTGACCATGACCATTGAGCGCCTGTCGATCACTTGGGAAGAACGTGGCGCAAGTCACGCGATGAAAGTGGCCATCGGCACGCTGTTCGCCGCGTCGCTGGCGCACTTGATCATGACCGTGCCTGAGTTGGTGTACTTCGTCTTCACCTTCCCGGCGATCCTCCTGATCATGGTGGGTTTCATGCTGGCAATGGGTCGCTATCGCGGTTATCGCCTGACCGAGCTGGTGCGTTTCAAGGCGTTCGTGAACAAGGCTGATCACTGATGTTCGGTTTCTGGAAGACCTGGAAGGCCCTGGAAGCCCGGGGCATCATGGGCATCAATCGCCGCAACGCGGACTATGTGCTCAAGTACAACAAGCGCAGTCTGTACCCGATCGTCGATGACAAGATCATCACCAAGGAGCGCGCCATCGAGGCCGGTATTCAAGTGCCAGAGCTGTATGGCGTGATCTCCACCGAGAAGGAAATCGACAAGCTCGGCGAGATCATCGACGGGCACACCGACTTCGTGATCAAACCGGCCCAAGGCGCCGGCGGCGACGGCATTATCGTGATTGCAGACCGTTTCGAGGGACGCTATCGCACGGTGTCGGGCAAGATCCTTGCCCACGAGGAGCTGGAGCATCACATCTCCAGCATCCTCACCGGCCTGTATTCGCTAGGCGGCCATCGCGATCGCGCGCTGATCGAATACCGCGTCACCCCGGACCAGATCTTCAAGAGCATCAGCTACGAAGGCGTGCCGGACATCCGCATCATCGTGCTGATGGGTTATCCGGTGATGGCGATGTTGCGCCTGCCAACCCGTCAGTCCGGCGGCAAGGCCAACCTGCACCAGGGCGCCATCGGTGTTGGAGTCGACCTGGCTACGGGCCTGACACTGCGCGGCACCTGGCTGAACAACATCATCGCCAAACACCCGGACACCACCAACGCGGTGGACGGCGTGCAACTGCCCTACTGGGACGGTTTCATGAAACTCGCCGCTGGCTGCTACGAGCTGTGCGGTCTGGGTTATATCGGCGTGGACATGGTGCTCGATCAGGAAAAAGGCCCGCTGATTCTCGAGCTGAACGCGCGGCCGGGGCTGAACATCCAGATCGCCAACGACTGCGGGCTGACGTTGCGTACCCACGCGGTGGAAGCGCGGCTGGAAGAGCTGAAGGCCCGTGGCGTGACGGAGTCGGTTGAAGAGCGGGTGGCGTTTACTCAGGAGATGTTTGGGCATATTCCTGCGGTAGAGGGCTGATCACCCTGTCCATGATCGTTCCCACGCTCTGCGCGGGAACGATCAGCCCCACAACCTGCCAATCCCCGACATCCCCTCTAGGAGCAATTCCCGCAGAGGACTACAATCCCCACCCCGCCTCAATGGCCGATCTGCCCCGCCCATGCTGACCTGTTCCGTACACCCTCTGCCCTACCGCGCCAATCCCGCCGGATACTTCGCGGTAATCCGCAACGCCCCCGGCGCCGTGCTGCTCGACAGCGGCCGGCCGAGTGCCGACCGTGGCCGTTATGACGTGCTCAGCGCTTGGCCGCTGGAACAACTGGCGGTGTGGCCGGACGAAAGCGGCAGCCATTTCCTCCAGCGTCTGCGCGACAATCTGGAGCGTTTGGGCGAAGCGCAATTGCCGGCGCCTTATGAGTTGCCATTCGCCGGCGGTCTGATCGGTTACCTGAGTTATGACTTCGGCCGGCATCTGGAGAGTCTGCCGAGTCAGGCTCGCGATGATCTGCAATTACCGGATGCGCGTTTCGGCGTGTACGCTTGGGCACTGATCAGCGATCACCACGCGGCCACTAGCCAATTGGTGTTTCACCCGTCACTGGCCAGCAGTGAAAAACAGCGGCTGATTGCGCTTTTCAGTGAGCCGATGACGGGCTCGTTGACGCCGTTCAAACTGAACCAGCCGATGAGCCCCGACCTCTCGCCAGACGACTACCGTCAGGCGTTCGAACGCATTCAGCATTACATTCAGGCCGGCGACTGCTATCAGGTCAACTTCGCCCAGCGCTTTCGCGCGCCGTGCCAAGGCGATCCATGGCTGGCCTATTGCGCGTTGCGCGAAGCCTGCCCGACGCCTTTTTCCGGTTTCCAGAGCCTGCCCGACGGCGCTGCAGTGCTGAGCCTGTCACCGGAGCGCTTCGTCAAAGTCAGCCAGCGACAGGTCGAAACCCGCCCGATCAAGGGCACCCGCCCCCGCGGCCTGACGCCTGCCGAAGACGCCGCAAACGCCGCTGAGCTGCTGGCCAGCCCGAAAGATCGCGCGGAAAACCTGATGATCGTCGACTTGCTGCGCAACGATCTCGGCCGCACCTGCCGTATTGGCTCGGTGCGGGTGCCGGAGTTGTTCAGCCTGGAAAGCTATCCGAATGTGCATCACCTGGTCAGCAGCGTGACGGGCGAACTGGCGCAGGATCGCGATGCACTGGACCTGATCGCCGGCAGCTTCCCCGGTGGCTCGATCACTGGTGCGCCGAAGATTCGGGCGATGCAGATCATCGACGAACTGGAGCCAACCCGTCGCGGCTTGTATTGCGGCTCGTTGTTGTATCTGGACGTGCGCGGCGAGATGGACAGTTCCATCGCGATCCGCAGTTTATTGGTCAAGGATGGGCAGGTGTGCTGCTGGGGTGGCGGCGGGATTGTCGCGGACTCGGCCTGGCAGGCTGAGTATCAAGAGTCGATTACCAAAGTGAAGGTTCTGCTCCAAACCCTGCAAAACCTCTAAAAGCCTCGCGAGCAAGCCCTCTCCCACAGGAGAATGCATTCCAACGTGGGGGCGGGCTTGCTCGCGAAAGCGTCAGGCCAGACGACTAAAGGCTCAAATCCCGGTTAGACGCCTTGAGAAATGCCTGCTTCAACTCGGCGAACGTATGCACCGCCGGGAACTGCGGAAACTCGCGAATCACATTGTCCGGTGCGTGGAACAGAATCCCGGCATCCGCCTCGCCCAGCATCGTCGTGTCGTTGTACGAATCACCCGCCGCAATCACCCGATAATAGAGGCTCTTGAAAGCCAGAACCGACTGGCGCTTGGGGTCCTTCTGACGCAACTGATAGCTGCTCACCCGGCCGCTGTCGTCAGTGATCAGACGATGACAAAGCAAGGTCGGGAAGCCCAGTTGACGCATCAGCGGCTGGGAGAACTCATAGAAAGTGTCCGAAAGAATCACCACCTGGAAGCGCTCGCGCAGCCAGTTGACGAACTCCACTGCGCCATCCAGCGGCTTCAGCGTGGCGATCACCTCCTGAATATCCGCCAGCTTCAAGCCATGCTCATCGAGGATGCGCAGACGCTGCTTCATCAGCACGTCGTAGTCGGGAATGTCCCGAGTGGTGGCCTTGAGGGATTCGATTCCGGTTTTTTCGGCGAAGGCGATCCAGATTTCCGGCACCAACACCCCTTCAAGATCCAGGCAAGCAATTTCCACAAGACACTCCCGTTTGTATTGATTATTGAGTCGAGCGAGCCCGAACTCTAGCGACTCCCCCCCAAGCGCGCAACGCACAGGACGCCCCAAGCGCCGCCGCTTTTTGTTAACATCGCCGCCATATAGAGCGCCCAGCGCCACCGACCTGTAGGAAGCCGCCCTGATGAGCCCAACGTTCGATGTCGTGGAACTCGCCACGACCTATGCCAACAAATCCGCTCAAGACATCCTGAAACTCGCGTTTGCCGAGTTTGGCGATGATCTCTGGATATCTTTCAGCGGCGCCGAGGATGTGGTGCTGGTGGACATGGCCTGGAAGCTGAACAAGAACGTCAAGGTGTTCAGCCTCGATACCGGCCGCCTGCACCCGGAGACCTATCGCTTCATCGATCAGGTGCGCGAGCACTACAAGATCGACATCGAACTGGTCTCGCCGGACTATACGAAACTCGAACCGTTCGTGAAGGAAAAAGGCCTGTTCAGCTTCTACAAGGACGGCCATGGCGAATGCTGCGGTATCCGCAAGATCGAACCGTTGCGCCGCAAGCTGTCCGACGTCAAAGCCTGGGCCACCGGCCAGCGCCGTGACCAGAGCCCGGGCACCCGCAGCGCCGTGGCGGTGATGGAAATTGACAGCGCGTTCTCCACGCCGGAGCGCACCCTGTACAAGTTCAATCCCCTCGCGCAGATGACCAGCGAAGAGGTCTGGGGTTACATCCGCATGCTGGAACTGCCGTACAACAGCCTGCATGAGCGCGGCTTCATCAGCATCGGCTGCGAACCGTGCACCCGCCCAGTGCTGCCAAACCAGCACGAGCGTGAAGGCCGCTGGTGGTGGGAAGAAGCCACTCAGAAAGAATGCGGGTTGCATGCCGGGAATATCATCAGCAAGGCGTAACCCACACCTTTGCATCCAGTGACATCCCCACATTTGTTATATGGCACCCTTCGAAAACGTGTACACACAACTGTCACCATCAGTGCCATTTATGTGTGCACTTTTCATTTCGGCGCCCTGAAAAGTTACATCCCGCCTGCAAAGCCCTCCCTTTTGATGTCAGCCGAAATCTTGCACCAACGATAAATACCTGTTCAATCGGTCAATTTATATCCACTGAATTTCAGACACTTAGTCCCGTTCGATAACTTTTCGAAATGAGAGACCCATTCCATAGATCAACAACTGGCACAAATCTGGCTTTAGTGCATACATGTTTTGTATACAAAACTGCAAAACATACACACTTTCGATCCGCAAGCCTGAAGCGCCCTATCCCGTACAGGCTGCAGATGCCCCGTAACCAGTGATGGTTCACTGCCGCGACGAAGATTTGTCGAGCCTGACAGCTCACGCACAGTCATCGCGGTCCTGAACATCAGGAGCCTGCCGGAATGCGTACAAGTCTCTCCAATAACGTCGCGCTGAATCTGCCCGCCTCTGCCCTCGATCAACCGTTGCCCCCTGACGGCTTGAGCGAACCGTTACAACTGAGCCCGCGTCTGCACAACAACGATCTGGCGCCGACCAAGGCCGAAGGCCGGCGCTGGGGCAAATACAGCATCTTCGCCCTGTGGACGAACGACGTGCACAACATCGCCAACTACTCGTTCGCCATCGGCCTCTACGCTTTGGGCCTGGGTGGCTGGCAGATTCTGCTGTCGCTAGGGATTGGCGCGGCGCTGGTGTATTTCTTCATGAACCTGTCCGGCTACATGGGGCAGAAAACCGGGGTGCCGTTTCCGGTGATCAGCCGGATCAGTTTCGGCATCCACGGCGCGCAAATGCCTGCACTGATCCGGGCGGTTATCGCCATCGCCTGGTTCGGCATTCAGACGTATCTCGCGTCAGTGGTATTGCGCGTGTTACTGACGGCAGTCCATTCCGGCTTCGCCGAATACGATCACAACTCGATCCTCGGCCTGTCGACTTTGGGTTGGGTGTGCTTCGTGGCGATCTGGTTCGTGCAATTGGCGATTCTTGCCTACGGCATGGAAATGGTTCGTCGGTATGAAGCATTCGCCGGGCCAGTGATTCTGCTGACCGTCGCCGCCCTCGCCGCGTGGATGTACACGCAAGCCAACGCGACCATCGCCTGGTCGATCCGCGAACCACTGACCGGCGGCGAGATGTGGCGCAACATCTTTGCCGGCGGCGCGCTGTGGCTGGCGATCTACGGCACGTTGATTCTCAACTTCTGCGACTTCGCCCGCTCCTCGCCGTGCCGCAAGACCATCAAGGTCGGCAATTTCTGGGGCTTGCCGGTGAATATTCTGGTGTTCGCCGCGATAACAGTCCTGCTGTGTGGCGCGCAATTCCAGATCAATGGCCGGATCATCGAAAGCCCGACCGAGATCATCGCTTCGATTCCCAACACCTTCTTTCTGGTGCTGGGTTGCCTGGCGTTCCTGATCGTTACCGTGGCGGTGAACATTATGGCCAACTTCGTCGCCCCGGCCTTCGTGCTGAGCAATCTGGCGCCGAAATACCTGACCTTCCGCCGCGCCGGGCTGATCAGCGCGACCATCGCGGTGCTGATCCTGCCGTGGAATCTCTACAACAGTCCGTTGGTGATCGTGTACTTCCTGTCAGGTTTGGGCGCCCTGCTCGGCCCGTTGTACGGGGTGATCATGGTCGACTACTGGCTGATCCGCAAAGGCCGGATCAACGTTCCTCAGCTCTACAGCGAAGACCCCAACGGCGCTTATTACTACAGCCGCGGTATCAATTGGCGCGCGGTGACGGCGTTTATTCCCGCTGCGCTGATCGCCATCGTCCTGGCGCTGGTGCCTGGTTTCCACAACGTTTCGCCCTTCTCTTGGCTGATCGGCGCCGGGATCGCCGGAATGCTTTACCTCATCATCGCCAAACGCCAACCGCACTACGCCGACGTCAGTGGCGAAGCCTTCGCCGTCGACAACGTCTGCCATTAACCCCTTCTCGGCCCGGACTTCGGGCCGCAGAACTGCCCGTTATAAGGATTTTTCATGCGCATTCTCGTGGTCAACGTCAACACCACCGAATCCATCACTCAGGCCATTGCCCGTTCGGCGCAGGCTGTCGCCTCACCCGGTACGGAAATTGTCGGCCTCACGCCGTATTTCGGTGCTGACTCGGTTGAAGGCAATTTCGAAAGCTATCTGGCGGCCATCGCCGTGATGGATCGGGTGATGTCCTACGACCAGCCGTTCGACGCCGTGATTCAGGCCGGTTATGGCGAACATGGGCGCGAAGGCTTGCAGGAGCTGCTGAATGTACCGGTGGTGGATATCACTGACGCAGCCGCCAGTACGGCAATGTTCCTGGGGCACGCGTACTCGGTGGTCACCACACTGGATCGCACCGTGCCGCTGATCGAGGATCGATTGAAATTGTCCGGTTTGTGGGACCGTTGTGCTTCAGTTCGAGCCAGTGGTTTGGCCGTTCTTGAACTGGAACACGAGCCGCAGCGCGCGCTGGAGGCGATCGTGCATCAGGCTGAACTGGCAGTGACGCAGGACAAGGCCGAAGTGATTTGCCTGGGTTGCGGCGGCATGGCCGGGCTCGATGAACAGATTCGTCAGCGTACCGGGGTGCCGGTGGTGGACGGGGTGACGGCGGCGGTGACCATTGCTGAAGCGCTGGTGCGGTTGGGGTTGTCGACGTCCAAGGTGCGGACGTATGCGACGCCGCGGCCGAAGAAGATCATTGGCTGGGCGGAGCGGTTTGCTCGCTGAGTTCACAGTCGGATATCGAGTCGCCTCATTCGCGAGCAAGCTCGCTCCCACAGGTTTTGTGTTGAACCGGAGCCTTGTAAACGACACAAAACCCTGTGCGCAAACAGGGGCACCCAGGTCTCAGATGGCACTGAACCGCTGCGCCAAGCCCTGCTGCGCAAACTGCTCAATCACAAAATCGACAAACGCCCGCGTCTTGCCCGGCAACAATTTATGCTCGGCGTAGTAGATCGAAATGTTGCCGTCATCGATGTACCAATCCGGCAGCACGCGCTGCAACGTGCCCGCCTCCAGATAACCCACCGCAAACGGCATGCTCACCAGTGCAATTCCCAGACTTTGCGCGGCAGTCGCACAGGCCGCCTCAGAGTCGCTCATGGTCATTCGCGTCTTAAGGGTCAGTGGTCGGCAGAGCTGGCTCCCACTGCTGATCAACTGCCAAGAGCGCACTCGACCGGTTTGCGGCGACCGAATCAGGATGCCATCGTGGTGTTGCAGGTCATCAGGCTCGACGATTGCTTTGTGACTTTCCAGATAACCCGTCGATGCCACCAACACTCGGTGCGCCGGCGCCAACTTTCGCGCGACGACACCTTGGGGCAATTCAAATCCCCCGCCGATCGCCGCATCGAAACCTTGCCCAATCAAATCGACCTGACGGTTATCAAAATGCCAGTCAGGGTTGATCGCCGGAAATCGACGTAAAAACGCTTCCAGCAACGGCACTATGTACAAGCGACCGAACACCGTACCCATACTGACTTTCAAAGTCCCCGCGGGCAGGCCTTCGACACTGGCCAGATTGGCCACCGCGTTCTGGATGGTCGTCAGACTGGCACTGACCTGACTCAAAAAAAGCTGCCCCGCCTCGGTCAACGTCAAGCTACGCGTACTACGCTGAAACAAGCGCACACCGAGCCGCGCCTCGAGTTTCGCCACGCTTTTGCCAACCGCCGCCGGTGTCAGACTCAGGCGCCGCGCAGCCTCGGCAAAGCTGCCGACTTCGGCACTGCGAACAAAGCATTCGATACTGCTGAAGGTTTCCATGGTCGCCACTATAAACTTTTGGTTTACACAGACTATAGCAATCAGGGTCTACACGGTTGTGGATCAGAAGCCGATACTCGGTTCCAACAACAAGGCATTCCGCCTTGAATACTCTGGAGATCGAACATGTCCACTCAACACCTCAGCGGCAAAGTCGCTCTGATTCAAGGCGGTTCCCGTGGCATCGGTGCTGCCATCGTCAAACGTCTGGTCGCTGAAGGCGCTGCGGTTGCCTTCACTTATGTCAGCTCAACGGTCAAAGCCGAAGAGTTGCAAAACAGTATCACCGCCAGCGGCGGCAAAGCCTTGGCGATCAAGGCTGACAGCGCCGACGCCGACGCCATCCGCCATGCGGTCAGCGCCACAGTCGAAGCCTTTGGTCGCCTCGACATTCTGGTCAACAACGCCGGCGTACTGGCCGTCGCCCCACTGGAAGACTTCAAACTGGAAGATTTCGACCAAACCGTGGCGATCAACATTCGCAGCGTTTTCATCGCCTCCCAAGAAGCCGCCAAACACATGGGCGAAGGTGCACGGATCATCAACATCGGCAGCACCAATGCTGACCGTATGCCCTTCGCCGGCGGCGGTGTGTATGCGATGAGCAAGTCGGCGCTGGTGGGCCTGACCAAGGGCTTGGCGCGTGATCTGGGCCCTCGTGGTATCACCGTGAACAATGTGCAACCCGGCCCGGTCGACACCGACATGAACCCTGCCAGCGGTGACTTCGCCGAAAGCCTGATTCCGTTGATGGCCGTGGGTCGTTACGGTACAGCCGAAGAAATCGCCAGCTTCGTCGCTTACCTCGCAGGGCCTGAAGCCGGTTACATCACCGGAGCCAGCCTGACCATCGACGGTGGCTTCGGCGCCTGATTTTTTGCAATCGCCTGTAAGAAAAACGCCGCCCCTCCTTTAACAGAGGGGCGGCGTTTTTTGATATCTGGCGTTCAGGCCCATTCCAGCGCTGGCAAACCACAGGCGCTCGGGATAAAGGCTTTCAACGACCGCAGAATACCGTCGGCGTGTGCGTATTTCTCATCGGCCATCGCGGCATCGGGAATGGCGATGGCGGTCATGCCTGCGGCTTTGGCCGCGGTAACGCCAAACGGCGAATCCTCGAACACCAGACAATCCTCAGGCGCGACACCCAAACGACGGGCCGCGGTGAGGAAAATATCCGGCGCTGGTTTGGCTGCGCCGACTTGCGGATCGTCCGCGGTGACGATGAAATCGAACAGTTCAAACCAGTCGCGGTGCAAGGTGGTTTTCTGGCCGAACGACTGACGCGACGAACTGGTGCCCACTGCAATCGGAATGTTGTGCGCCTTGAGATGGCGAATCAATTCCTCAGCGCCCGGCATTGCCTGAGCCTTGGGAAAACGCTCGCGCATCAATGGCTCACGAATCACCAGAAACTCTTCGGCAGTGATCGGCAAATCGAGCGCCTGGACCACGTAATTGGCGAGGTCATTGGCGCCTCGGCCGATAATGTTCTGTTTGACGCTCCAGTCGAAGGTGCGCCCGTACCGCTCGGCAATCAGCGAAGTGACCTCGGTATAAATGCCCTCGGTATCCAGCAGCAAACCGTCCATATCGAAAATCACGGCCTTGATCGGGCCAAACGCCTTCAGCGGTGCATTCATCATCGGATCCGTTATCAAACATATCCCAGGCGACGGGTAGCGCCGCTGCTCGGACCTGATTAAAGGGTTCAGCAGCATAACGATCGCAACGGGCATTGAGCAACGGTCAATACTCGTCGACGCGATGAACTAATCGCGTGCATTTAGCGAAACGCCCTACAGGCATTGCCTACTCCCCCGACTTCTTTCCTTTTTGATCATCCGCAAAGTCCGCGCACCTTTTTTTCACGTGCGCGAGTGACTGCGAATGCTCCAACCCGATCGGCTTCTGGCCCTGAACAACAGCATCGGTCTGCTGGTGGTTGCCGCCCTGAACCCTGAACACCCGGACTTCGAAAACCTGATCCGGGAGTTTCGCCTGTGCCTGAACAACTACGACGTTTGGGCCGAACAGTTCTGGACGGGCACAGCGCTGGATGTCGAACAGGTGTTCAAGGTCGGCAATGATGTGCAACTCAGCGCACCGATCAAATCTCGCCAGCCCATCAGCTCATCCGTGGTCATGTGTAAGGCAAGCGGCCCGTTGACGCTGGTGCACATGTTCGAGGCCGCGCAATACGTCCCCATCGGTAATACCCCGGTGACGCTGGAGCCGGTGATCGACGATGCCAACGGGGTTTTGACATTCGGAGAACCGATACCCCACACCATCGGCCCGAGCGGCATTCTGGAGCTGAACGACTGCGACCGGGGCCAGCGTTATCGCGTCACCTTCTTTCCCGATGTCTGCGCTGAGCATGTCCGAGCGTTGTACGCCTCTTATCAAGGCATTCTCGACGACCTGGAAGTCTGGTTACGTGGGGAGTGGACGGAATTTCAGCCGCTATGGGCAGCGTTTTCCAGCGCCGGATTCATTGAGCGTTACGGTCAACTGCAACAAGCCGACTGGCGCGGATTCGAGAACGCCCTGCACGGCGTTTGGGATGACATCAAGCAACTGTTTGCCCTGCTTGCCGACTTGCAGACCAATAGCGAAAAGCTGCTGGAGTACCTGACCGACATTGAGCTGGACGCCCTGCTGCAAGCCTCAAACGAGGCCATCGCTAACGGTCTGCTGATCCTCAGCGACGAGCCGCTGATGTTCATTCATCTGGCCGCATTCACCAGTTGGCTGAAAATGCTGCCGCCGCAGTACCTGGCCGAAGTGGTGGCCGAGGTTCGCGTCGAGTTGTTGATCAGTTTCCTGTTGATGCGGGTATCTGGCGGTGTCGGTGTACCGCTGCGCTTGAGCAGCAAAGTGTTGGCCAAGATCAAATCGCCACGGGCGCGGGAGTGGCTGGCGGCCTCGGCATTGCGCCTGGCTGAACTGACCTCTGCGCCCGAGCTGAGTCAGCATGCGAGCGTGCTCAAGCCGTTGGTACTCAATGCCCGTGACGCTGAGTTGAAACCGACACCGTCAATTGCGCTGAATATTCGTCAGGCCGATTCGGTGGTTTTGACGGTGCCGAATCCAGCGCCCATTGCCCGAAACAAGACTCATGGCATGGCGCGACTGGAGCGCCATGAGGCCCACGACGACGCCCCTAATCAGGCAAAAAATCCCAACGGTGACAGCGCCGATTGTGTGCCGTCGACCTGCACCAACGGTTGCCCCGTATCGATGGTCACCGGCGAAGAACTGCTGACCCTCACCGATGGCACGCTCGATGGCTTGCTGCCGTTCGAGTTCACCCGGTTGTATCGCACCAGTGCGGCCGAGATCGATGTCGGGTTGGGGTTTGGCTGGAGCCATTCGCTGGCGCATCGGCTGGCGTTCGACGCTGACGAGGTGGTCTGGATTGACCACGAAAACCGACGTACACGGTTTCCGTTGCCGAGTGTCGAGCGGCCGGCGATTCACAACAGTCTGTCGCGGGCGGCGATCTTTCTCGGCGATGAACCGCAGGAGTTGATCCTTGCGCTGGCCGGGGAAACAGCGCGGTTTTATCACTTTCGGGCGGGGCGGCTTACGGCGATCAGTGATGCTTATGGCAACCGTCTGACGGTGCATAGGGATCGGTCTGACAGGGTTCAGCGATTGGATAACGGGGCGGGTCGGTCTCTGTTATTGCGCTACGACCGTCAGCACCTGGTCGGCATCGATTACCAGTCGTTTCAACAGGCTGAGTGGAAGACTGAACACTCCCTCGTCAGCTACCGCTACGACGCCTATCAGCACCTGATCGAAGCGACTAACGCGGCCGGTGACAGCGAGCGTTACGACTACGACGATCTGCACGTCATTCTGCAGCGCCAACTGACCGGTGGGGCGAGCTTCTTCTGGGAGTGGCAAGGGGCCGGCAAGGCTGCCCGTTGTGTCCGGCACTGGGCGTCGTTCTCGCAGATGGACACCCGCTACGTCTGGAATGACGACGGCAGTGTCGCGGTGCATTACGTCGACGGCACCGAAGAAACCTACGCCCACGACGACCGCGCCCGATTGGTGCGCAAGGTCGAGGCTGACGGTGGCGAACACCTCAAGGCCTACGACGATGAGGGGCGGTTGATCGCCGAGCAGGACCCGCTCGGCGCCGTCACCGAATACCGCTACGACGACGTCGGACGGCTGATCGCGCTGATTCCGCCGGATGATGTGCCAACGTCCTACGAGTACCGCAACGGTTTCCTGCACCGCCGTTCGCGTGGCGAAGCGCTGTGGACCTATTGGCGCAATGCCCAGGGCGATGTCATCGAGGCGGTCGATCCCGACGGCCACGTCACCCATTACCACTACGACGCCCGCGGGCAGTTGCTGTCGATCCGCTATCCGGACACCAGTCGGCATGTTTTCGTCTGGAACAACCTCGGCCAGTTGATTGAAGAAACCCTGCCCGACGCTGGCGTGCGGCGCTTTGCCTACGACGCACTGGGGCGGAGGACTACAACGGCGGACGAACACGGCGCCGTGACTCGCCAGCATTGGGACGCCGTTGGCCGACTGATCCAGACGACTTCTCCTACGGGCGCCACACGCGCTTACAGCTACGGCGCCTATCACCAGGTCACCGCCGAACGCGACGAACTCGGGCGCATCACCCGCTATGAATATGACGACGACTTGCATCTGGTGTCCCGGCGGATCAACCCCGACGGCACGCGGGTGCAGTACCGATACGACCACGCGCAACTGCTGCTCACCGAGATCGAGAACGAGTCCGGCGAACAGTATTGCTTGGACTACACGCCCAACGGACTGATCCGACAGGAAACCGGCTTCGACGGACGACGTACCGCTTACGCCTACGACCTCAATGGCCACTTGCTG
>NZ_JBIUWM010000060.1:0-783 GCF_044743445.1 Pseudomonas sp. NPDC087615
AGGAGCATTTCCTGAATGATGTCCGTCAGGCTTTCAGCCTCGGACTCCACCGCGCCCGTCAACGGGTAGCAGCCAAGGGTACGGAAACGCACTTTCTTTTTGACGATGCGCGCTTTGTCCTCATCGGACAGGTGCTCGAGGATTCGGTCGTCGTCGATCATGATCAGCGTGCCGTTCTTCTCGATCACTTCGCGCTCGGCGGCAAAGTACAGCGGCACAATCGGGATGCCTTCGAGGTAGATGTACTGCCAGATGTCCAGTTCGGTCCAGTTCGACAACGGGAACACACGAATGGATTCGCCCTTGTTGACCTTGCCGTTGTAGACGTTCCACAGCTCTGGACGCTGGTTTTTCGGGTCCCAGCGGTGCTTGCTGTCACGGAAAGAGTACACGCGCTCTTTGGCGCGGGATTTCTCTTCATCGCGACGGGCACCGCCGAACGCTGCGTCGAAACCATGCTTGTCGAGCGCCTGTTTCAGGCCCTCGGTTTTCATGATGTCGGTGTGTTTGGCGCTGCCGTGGGTGAACGGGTTGATGTTCTGCGCCACGCCATCCGGGTTGATGTGCGTGATCAGGTCCAGGCCCAGCTCTTCGACCATTTTGTCGCGGAACTTGTACATTTCCTGGAATTTCCAGCGGGTGTCGACGTGCATCACCGGAAACGGCAGTTTGCCCGGGAAGAACGCCTTGCGTGCCAGGTGCAGCATCACGGCGGAGTCTTTTATGTTTGTTTACAGCTTCTGATGTTTATTGAAATTGGAGGATATCTTTTGGATTATGTTT
>NZ_JBIUWM010000060.1:793-19358 GCF_044743445.1 Pseudomonas sp. NPDC087615
AAAGATACAGAAAACCATAACCGCCATATAGAAATCAGATCACACCTCTCGGATTAAGATGATGCTTTCCGCCTCCAGCTGTTTCAGATGCGTCAGTTTGTCGACCATGGCTACTCACGAAAGCTTTCTTATGAACGGCCAGCGGGCCGTGTTCGAGCGGGGAATCCTAGCACAGCGAGCTTCTTCTAATCAGGACGCCAACTAGATCGAAAGAGCATATGAATATGCCCACTCGTTTGGGCAGGAAGCGCCCTCCTGTGGGAGCGGGCTTGCTCGAGAAAGCGCTGGATCAGTCGAAATCATTTTTGAATGACACACCGCATTCGGGAGCAAGCCCCCTCCCACCTTGGATCGATGTGATACGTCAAATCGGGTTCGGGCAATCGATGAAGATGTGTTCGACAGCAAAACGCTTTGCCAGATAATCGCCCAGCGCCTGCACACCATAACGCTCGGTGGCATGGTGGCCGGCGGCGATGAAGCTGATGTCGTTTTCCCGGGCACTGTGAAAAGTCTGCTCGGATGCTTCGCCACTCAGGAACAGATCGACGCCCGCCGCCACACCCTGATCGATATAACCCTGGCCGCCGCCAGTGCACCAGCCAACCCGACGGATCATCGCGCTGCCTTCGACCAGCAACGGCTCACGGCCCATGACTTCCTGCACCTTGCGGGCGAAATCACGCGGGGTGACAGGTTCGCTCAGCGAGCCGACCAGACCGACGATTTTCAGATTATCCGGATCCAGCGGGCCTTCAACGGTGATGTCCAGTTGACGCGCCAGTTGCACGTTATTGCCCACGTCCGGGTGGAGGTCCAGCGGCAAGTGATAGGCGAGCAGACTGATGTCGTGCTTGAGCAATGTCTTGAGTCGACGCTGCTTCATGCCGGTGATGCACGGGTTTTCGCCCTTCCAGAAATAACCGTGATGCACCAGCACCAGATCGGCCTCGGCCTCGACGGCGGCATCGAGCAACGCCTGGCTGGCGGTGACGCCGCTGACAATGCGCATCACCTGCGGACGGCCCTCGACCTGCAACCCGTTGGGGCAATAGTCGGCGATTTTTGCACTGCCCAGGTAACGATCGGCTTCTTCGACGAGGGTGCTGAGGGCGACGGCCATGAAAGACTCCTAAATATCCCGTTCAGAGGCGCGCGCGGCCTCGTATAATGCGCGACATTATGGGCGGTCTGACCCCGCCTGCAACTTTTCCAGGACGTGCTTAATGTTCAAGGCGCTACGTTTTATGGGCTGGCCGCTGTTGGCCGGTGTGCTTATCGCTCTGTTGATTATTCAGCGTTACCCGCAATGGGTCGGGCTGCCGAGCCTCGACGTCAACCTGCAACAGGCCCCGCAGACCACCAGCGTGCAACAGGGGCCGGTGTCCTATGCGGACGCGGTGACCACTGCCGCACCGTCAGTGGTCAATCTGTACACCACCAAAGTCATCAACAAACCGGCGCATCCATTGTTTGAGGATCCGCAGTTCCGCCGCTTCTTCGGTGACAACTCGCCCAAGCAGAAGCGCATGGAATCGAGCCTCGGCTCCGGCGTGATCATGAGCCCGGAAGGCTACATTCTGACCAACAACCACGTCACCAGCGGTGCCGATCAGATCGTCGTGGCGCTCAAGGACGGTCGTGAAACCCTCGCTCGGGTGATCGGCAGCGACCCGGAAACCGACCTCGCCGTATTGAAGATTGACTTGAAAAACCTGCCGTCGATTACCGTCGGGCGCTCCGACAATATTCGCATCGGCGATGTCGCGCTGGCCATCGGCAACCCGTTCGGCGTCGGCCAGACCGTGACCATGGGCATCATCAGCGCCACCGGGCGGAACCAGTTGGGCCTGAACAACTACGAAGACTTCATCCAGACCGACGCGGCGATCAACCCGGGCAACTCCGGCGGCGCGCTGGTCGACGCCAACGGCAACCTCACTGGCATCAACACGGCAATCTTCTCCAAGTCCGGCGGCTCGCAGGGCATCGGTTTTGCCATCCCGGTGAAACTGGCGATGGAAGTGATGAAGTCGATCATCGAGCACGGCCAGGTGATTCGTGGCTGGCTGGGTATTGAAGTGCAGCCGCTGACCCAGGAACTGGCGGAGTCGTTCGGTCTGTCAGGGCGCCCGGGGATTGTTGTCGCCGGTATCTTCCGTGACGGTCCGGCGCAGAAGGCCGGCCTGCAATTGGGTGACGTGATTCTGAGTATCGATGGCGAACCGGCCGGCGATGGTCGTCGCTCGATGAACCAGGTCGCGCGGATCAAACCCACCGACAAGGTGACGATTCAGGTGATGCGTAACGGCAAAGAACTCAAGCTCACCGCAGAAATCGGCCTGCGCCCACCACCGGCACCGGTGCAGGAAAAAGAACAGTAAGACTTTGTTCGCGCCGATGGCGCGAATAACAGACATTCTCAAAAGGCATGTTATATTGTTTCAATTTAACCATTGGAACAACATAACATGTCGTCTCGAACAAAGGCCTCTCTACTGGGCCTGACTCTCGGTCTGCCCTTGGGTTTATTGGGCGATCCGGTCTTCGCCGAAGATCAAATACCGCTCGAACTCGACGCCATCAGCGTCACCTCCGATTACGAATCCCCCACCGGCCCGGTCAAGGGCTACCGCGCCACACGCTCCTCCAGCGCGACCAAAACCGATACCGCGATCCGCGACATCCCCCAAGCCATCAGCGTGGTGCCCGCCAGCGTGCTCAAGGATCTGGGCAGCACCAGCGTAGAGCGCGCACTGGATTTCGCCGGCGGCGTGTCGAAGCAAAACAACTTCGGCGGCCTGACCCTCTACGAATACAGCGTGCGCGGTTTCACCACTTCGGAATTCTATAAGGACGGCTTCAGCGCCAATCGCGGCTATACGGCCACGCCCGACGTCGCCAATCTCGAGCGCATCGAAGTGCTCAAGGGCCCGGCCGCCAGCCTGTACGGCCGCGGCGACCCTGGCGGCACGGTGAACATCGTCACCAAGAAACCACAACCCGAAGCCTTCACCACCCTGCAAACCAGCGCCGGCAGTTGGGATCGTTATCGCACCGCGCTGGACGTCAACACGCCGCTCGATGCAGAAGGTGACGTGCTCGCGCGAATCAACCTCGCCATCGAGGACAACCACAGCTTTCGCGAACACGTCGACAGCCAGCGTGTATTCGTCGCGCCTTCGATCAGTTGGCAGCTGAACCCGGACACATCGCTGTTAGTAGAAAGCGAAATCGTCCGTCACAGCTCCACCTTCGATCGCGGCATTGTTGCGCCGAACAATAAATGGAGTGGCGTCTCGCGCTCGACCTTCCTCGGCGAACCGAACGACGGCAACATCGACAACCACAACAACCTGCTGCAGGCGACGCTTGAACATCACCTCAATGACAGCTGGAAACTACGCCTGGCCAGCCACTACAAGGAAGGCAAACTCTGGGGCTTCGCCTCTGAAAGTCGTGCGCTGAATGCCGACGGCCACACCGTCAACCGCCGTTACCGCGAGCGCGACAATCGCTGGCATGACAGCATCACCCAACTGGAACTGCGCGGCCTGTTCGACCTCGGCCCCTGGCAGCACGAACTGCTGATCGGCACCGAATACGAAAACTATCGCAAGAACGAACGAGTCACGACCTTCGCCGGCAGCCCTTACGCCATCGACATCTACCGGCCGATCTACGGTCAGCCAAAACCCGATGGCGCACGCTCGGGCACAGACTTCTTCGAACACGTCGAAAGCCACGCACTGAACCTGCAGGATCAAATCGTCTTCACGGACAAACTGCGCGGGATGATCGGCGCGCGTTTCGAACATTTCGACCAACGCATCGACGATAAAACCCGCAGTGCCAGCAGCCGACAGAGTCACGATGCCCTCACCCAGCGCGCCGGCCTGCTCTATCAGTTGACGCCCGATACCGGCCTGTTCGCCAACGCCTCGACGTCATTCAAACCGAACAACGGCCTCGACGCCGCCGGCAAATCCTTCGCCCCGGAAGAAGGCGTTGGCTACGAAATCGGCATCAAGAACGAACTGTTCGACGAACGCCTGAGCAGCACCCTCGCCTTCTTCCACATCGACAAGGAAAACGTCCTTGCCCTCGACCCGGGCACCGACACCCGCCGTGCGTTGGGCAAGGCGCGTAGTCGTGGCTTCGATCTGCAAGTGACCGGGCAAGTCACCGATGCCGTAAGGGTGATCGGGGCATTTGCCTACATCGACGCCGAAGTGACCAAGGGCGACGCGGTGATTGCCACTGGCAGCCGAATTCTCGGCGTGGCCAAGCGCAGCGGCAGTTTGCTCGGTGTTTACGAATTTCAGGATGGTCACCTGCGCGGCTCGGACGTCGGCGCAGCGTTTACGTATGTCGGTGACCGTTCGGGTGAGTCGGGCAGTGACTTCGAATTACCGGCCTATCACACCGTCGACCTGCTGGCCCATTACAAGGCCAGCGACAACGTCAC
Source organism: Pseudomonas sp. NPDC087615 (assembly GCF_044743445.1). NCBI lineage: Bacteria > Pseudomonadati > Pseudomonadota > Gammaproteobacteria > Pseudomonadales > Pseudomonadaceae > Pseudomonas > Pseudomonas sp. NPDC087615. The sequence goes on from NZ_JBIUWM010000060.1 coordinate 5,262, forward strand.
CGTTGGCCTGAACCTGAACAATCTGTTCGACGAAAAATACGACGAGCGCTCGTACAGCAACTACTGGGTCAACCCCGGCGAACCGCGCAATTTCACCGTCAGCCTGACACTCAACCTGTAAAAGGACGTCACCATGCAATACCGTAAAACCCTCCTGATCCTCGCCGCGCTGTTCGCCACACAAGCCACAGCCCATGGCCTGTGGACAGAACAACGTCGCGGCAACATCGAAGTGATCTACGGCCACGGCGCCGAAGACAATGCCTTCAAGGCCCAGAAAATCAGCGGCGCGTGGGCCTATGACGCGGGCGGCAAGATGATCCCGGTCAGCGTCGAGCGCCTTGCCGATCACGCCCGCCTGAAGCCGCTGAAAACGCCGGCGGTCATGGCGGTGGCGCTGAACAACGGGATGTGGTCGCAAACGGCTGACAAGAAGTGGATCAACGAAGGTCGCAGCAAAGTGCCCGGTGCAATCGAAGCGACGCAGACGTTCAAATACAGCCTGGCGATTTATCAACCGGGAGCGAAGTTGCCCAAGCTCGATCAGATCAAACTGCTGATTTTGCCGGAGGTCGATCCGCTAACCGTCGGGCCGGGGAATTCATTGCCGGTACGGGTTTTGCTCGATGGCAAACCGGCAGCGGGCGTGAAGTTGATCGGCGATTATCGGAGCGCGCCGAATACGCTGAGCACCGAGACCGACAAGGACGGGCGCGCGCAGGTGTTGGTACGAAATGAGGGGTTGAATGTGATTGCCGCGCAGGTTGAGGTGCCGGTGAAGGACAGTGTTGATGTGAACAGTCGAGGGTTGTTCAGTTCGCTGACGTTTTTGGGGGAGCCACATCACGAGTAAGGCTCAGGATTCGCGGCGCTGCATTCGCAAGCAAGACCGCTCCCACATTTGATCTGTGTCGTGCACAAATCCACTGTGGGAGCGGGCTTGCTCGCGAAAGCGGTTTAGAGGTCGCCGAGCCCGTCGATCAACGCCTGATTCTGCTCCGGCGTGCCGATCGAAATCCGCAGGAACTGCGCAATCCGCGCCTGCTTGAAGTGCCGCACGATCACGCCTTGCTCACGCAATTTGGCCGCCAGCCCTGCGGCGTCATGTTGCAGATGCCGGGCGAAGATGAAGTTCGCCGCCGACGGTAGCACCTCAAAGCCCTTGGCCTGCAACTGCGCAATCACCCATTCACGGCTCTCGATGACCAGACGGCAAGTCTTGTCGAAGTACTCACGATCCTCGAACGCCGCCGCGGCACCGACATTCGCCAGACGATCCAATGGATAGGAGTTGAAGCTGTTCTTGATACGCTCCAGCGCCTCGATCAAGTCTGGATGCCCCACCGCCAAACCGACCCGCAGGCCCGCCAGTGAACGGGATTTGGACAGGGTCTGCGTCACCAGCAGGTTCGGATAGCGATCCACCAGGCTGATGGCCGTCTCGCCGCCAAAATCGATATAAGCCTCATCGACCACTACCACCGAATCCGGGCTGGCCTTGAGAATCTGCTCAACCGCGTCCAGCGCCAGCAGGCAACCGGTGGGGGCGTTCGGGTTAGGGAAAATGATCCCGCCGTTCGGCTTGGCGTAGTCCGCCGGGTTGATCTGGAACTGCGCATCAAGCGGTACCGCATCAAACTTGATGCCGTACAGACCGCAATACACCGGATAAAAGCTGTAACTGATGTCCGGAAACAACAACGGCTGCTCGTGTTGCAACAGGCCGTGGAAGATGTGCGCAAGCACTTCATCCGAGCCGTTGCCCAGGAACACCTGATTGCTCTGCACGCCGTAGTAGTTAGCAACCGCGTTTTTCAGCAAGTCGCTGTTCGGGTCCGGGTACAGACGCAGGTTGTCGTTGAGCTCGGTCTGCATCGCCGCCAGGGCTTTTGGCGACGGGCCATAAGGGTTTTCATTGGTATTGAGCTTGACCAGTTTGGTCAGTTTCGGCTGTTCGCCCGGTACATACGGCACCAGATCCTTGACGAACGGGCTCCAGAATTTACTCATGTTCAGTTCCCCTTCGATTCGTCTTTGATGCGGTATTCGGCGCTGCGCGCGTGGGCACTCAGCGATTCGCCACGGGCCAGCACGGATGCGGTTTTACCCAGCTGCGAAGCACCGTCCTCGGAACAGAAGATGATCGACGAACGTTTCTGGAAGTCATACACGCCCAGCGGCGAGGAGAAACGTGCAGTGCCGGATGTCGGCAATACATGATTGGGGCCCGCGCAGTAGTCGCCCAGGGCTTCGCTGGTGTGACGGCCCATGAAGATCGCACCCGCGTGGCGGATCTGCGGCAGCCAGGCTTGCGGGTCAGCGACCGACAACTCCAGATGCTCCGGAGCGATGCGGTTGGCGACTTCGATCGCCTGCGCCATGTCACGCACATGAATCAGCGCACCGCGACCATTGATCGAGGTTTCGATGATGGTCGCGCGATCCATGGTCGGCAGCAGTTTGTCGATGCTCGCGGCAACCTTGTCGAGAAACTCGGCGTCGGGGCTGACCAGAATCGCCTGAGCGTCTTCATCGTGTTCAGCCTGGGAGAACAGATCCATGGCGATCCAGTCAGGATCGGTCTGACCGTCGCACACGACGAGAATTTCCGAAGGGCCGGCGATCATGTCGATACCGACCTGACCAAAAACGTGGCGCTTGGCTGTCGCTACATAGATGTTGCCCGGGCCGACCACTTTGTCGACCTGCGGCACGCTTTCGGTACCGTAAGCCAGGGCGGCAACCGCCTGCGCGCCACCAATGGTGAACACCCGGTCGACACCAGCGATGCACGCCGCCGCCAGTACCAGTTCATTGATTTCACCACGCGGAGTCGGCACGACCATGACCACTTCGGTCACACCGGCGACCTTGGCCGGAATCGCGTTCATCAACACCGACGACGGGTACGACGCCTTGCCGCCCGGCACGTACAGCCCTGCGCGATCGAGCGGCGTGACCTTCTGGCCCAGTACCGTGCCGTCGGCCTCGGTGTAGCTCCAGGAATCCTGCTTCTGTTTTTCGTGGTAGCTGCGCACCCGAGCTGCGGCTTTTTCCAAGGCTTCGCGTTGCGGCACGGTGATGCGGGTCAGGGCAAGTTCCAGGCGCTCGCGCGGCAGGATCAGGTCAGCCATCGAGGCCACTTCCAGACCGTCGAACTTCTGGGTGAACTCGACCAGCGCTGCGTCACCGCGCTCGCGCACAGCCTTGATAATGTCCAGCACGCGCTGATTGACCGAGTCGTCAGACACACTTTCCCAGCTCAGCAGATGATCCAGATGATGCGCGAAATCCGGGTCAGCAGCGTTGAGTCGGCGAATTGCAGTCGGTGCGGTCATAGCGAGAGCCTCATAGGAATGGCAAAAACTCAGGCGCCCGAAACTACCATTCGATCCGCTTGGGCACCTGAGAATTCTGGCTATGAGGCGGATAGACGGCGCGACCTGGGGTCGCGCAAGTAAATCAGCCGCGGTGTCGAGACTCCACTGCGTTGCGCAGGGTGTCGATCAACGCCTGGATGCGGGCGTGTTGCATTTTCATCGAAGCCTTGTTGACCACCAGGCGCGAGCTGATCGTGGCGATCAGCTCCTGAGGTTCCAGGCCATTGGCGCGCAGGGTGTTACCGGTGTCGACCACGTCGATGATCTTGTCGGCCAGACCGATCAACGGCGCGAGTTCCATCGAGCCGTAAAGCTTGATGATGTCGACCTGACGGCCCTGCTCGGCGTAGTAACGCTTGGCGACGTTGACGAACTTGGTCGCCACGCGCAGACGGCCCTTGGGCTCGACCGCGCCGATCTTGCCGGCGGTCATCAGTTTGCACTGGGCGATCTGCAGGTCCAGTGGCTCGTACAGGCCCTGGCCGGTGTATTCCATCAACACGTCTTTACCGGCCACGCCGAGGTCGGCCGCGCCATGCTCGACATAGGTCGGCACGTCGGTGGCGCGCACGATGAGCAGGCGTACGTCTGCCTGCGTCGTGGGGATGATCAGCTTGCGGCTCTTGTCCGGATTCTCGGTCGGCACGATGCCCGCTTCAGCGAGAAGCGGCAGGGTGTCGTCAAGGATGCGGCCCTTGGACAGTGCGATGGTCAACATGGGAAACGTCAGTCCTTATCAAGGTACTCATGTCCGGTCGCAATCGGCGCCGGACACACATCGAGCCGATACCGGCTCGATTCAAAACGAATTCAACGGGCACATCCTTGTGCCCATGCAGCAGCTATTAGCCCGGAACGCGACGGATCTTGGCGCCCAGCATCTGCAGTTTTTCTTCGATGCACTCGTAACCACGGTCGATGTGGTAGATGCGGTCGATCAGGGTATCGCCTTCGGCAACGAGCGCCGAAATCACCAGGCTGGCCGAAGCACGCAGGTCGGTTGCCATCACTGGCGCGCCTTTGAGGACTTCAGTACCGGTGACGATGGCGGTGTTGCCTTCGACCTGGATCTTGGCGCCCATGCGGTGCAGTTCGTAGACGTGCATGAAGCGGTTTTCGAAGATCGTCTCGATCACTGCGCCAGTGCCTTCGGCAATGGCGTTGAGCGAGATGAACTGTGCCTGCATGTCAGTCGGGAACGCCGGGTACGGCGCAGTGCGCACGTTGACCGCTTTCGGGCGCTTGCCATGCATGTTCAGCTCGATCCAGTCTTCACCGCTGGTGACCTCTGCGCCGGCTTCACGGAGTTTTTCCAAAACAGCTTCGAGGATGGTCGGATCGGTATCCTTGACCTTCACACGACCGCCGGTCACTGCAGCGGCCACCAGATAGGTGCCGGTTTCGATACGGTCAGGCATGACTTTGTAGAAGCACGACCCCAGACGCTCAACGCCATCAATGGTGATGGTGTCAGTGCCGGCACCGGAAACCTTGGCGCCCATGGCGTTGAGGAAGTTCGCCAGGTCAACCACTTCAGGCTCACGCGCCGCGTTCTGCAGCACGCTGCGGCCCTTGGCCAGAGCAGCAGCCATCATGATGTTTTCGGTACCGGTCACACTCACGGTATCGAAGAAAAAGCTCGCGCCGCGCAAGCCGCCTTCAGGCGCCTTGGCCTTGATGTAGCCGCCTTCGACGTCGATTACCGCGCCCATGGCTTCGAGGCCACGGATGTGCAGGTCGACCGGACGCGAGCCGATGGCGCAACCGCCAGGCAGTGCGACTTCGGCTTCACCGAAACGGGCAACCATCGGGCCCAGTACCAGGATCGACGCACGCATGGTTTTCACCAGTTCGTACGGAGCGATCAGGGTCTTGATGGTGCGCGGGTCGATTTCGACGCTGAGTTTCTCGTCGATCACAGGCTCAATGCCCATGCGACCGAACAGCTCGATCATCGTGGTGATGTCGTGCAGGTGAGGCAGGTTGCCAACCGTCACCGGGCCATCGCACAGCAGGGTGGCTGCCAGGATCGGCAGGGCGGAGTTCTTTGCCCCGGAGATGCGGATTTCGCCATCAAGACGAACGCCGCCGGTAATAATCAGTTTATCCATAAGAATCTCGACGCCCTTAGGCTCAGGTGCGCTCGGCCCAGGCCGCGCTGCTGAAAAATTTCATAGTGACCGCATGGATGCTGCCATCGGTGATCCATGGGTTCAAATGGGCATAGATCTGCTGCTGACGCTTCACCGGGCTCAACGCCGCCAGTTCATCGCTAATCACGTTCAGCTGGAAATTGCAGCCTTCGCCCTCAACTTCTACCAACGTTCCGGGCAGCTTTCCTTCAAGGAAGCTCTTCACTTCTACGGCCTGCATGCTCAACCTCAATCGGCGCCCTGTGCGCACGGGTCGGACATCATACAAAAAAGCCCCGCGCCTGCGAACCCCGCATGGCAGGACTCTGACGGGGGGCTTCTTTATCGATGCGAATTCAGTGTAGCGCCAGCACTTCGGTCAGCTCGCTGACCTGAGCGATTTCGCGCATGTCGTCGGGCATCGCCCTGATGCTGACAGCCTTGCCGGCCGCTTGAGCATCGCGCATGAAGCACAGCAGCAACGACAAACCGATGCTGCTGGACTTCTTTACGCCCGAGCAGTCGATGACCAGCGACGAAGCCTTGCTGGACTTGATCAGCGCCTCACCTTCCTTGCGCAGATCAGGCCCGGTGCGGTAGTCCAGCACTCCGCTGAGCAAAAGCTCATCGACATCACTCATACGCACTGCCGCCTCTTTCATTGCGCTGGCTTCACGGCAGCTTTGTCGGTTTCTTCTTTGGCTTTGGCGACTTCACCGGCCCAACCGTTGATGGTCGCGTCCAGGTTGTTGCCATTGCGCTGCATCGCATCAGAGAACTGATCACGGAACAGCTTGCCGATGTTGATACCGTTGATGATCACATTGCGCAGCTTCCACTCGCCGTTGATCTTCTCGAGCGTGTACTGCACGGGATAGATCGCGCCGTTGCTGCCCTTGACGGTCATGCCGACGCTGGTGCGATCGCCCGACTCGTCCTTGGCCGGATCAACGGTGATGCCCTGGTTGTTGTACTCAAGCAAGGCGTTGCCATAGAACTGGAACAGGCCTTTCTTGAAGTTTTCCTGGAATGTCTGCATCTGTGCCGGTGTCGCCTTGCGCGAATACTTGACCGTCATGATGCTTTTGGAAATGCCTTCGGCATCCACCACAGGGCCGACAATGTTGTTCAGCGCGGTATAGAAATCCTGCGGATCCTGTTTGTACTTTTCTTTATTGGCCGCCAGGTCAGCCAACATCCGGTTCGTGGTGTCCTGAACCAGATCGTGCGCCGACTGCGCCGCCACAGCAGTGCCCATCAATGGCAATGTCGCAAGCAGCACCAACAGTCCACGTCGCAAGGTAGAGATCATTCAAAAGCTCCTCATTTGGCGTCTTTGCTAACGGTATTGAGCAGGAATTTACCGATCAGGTCTTCCAGTACCAGTGACGACTGCGTGTCGTGAATGGTTCCACCATCCTTCAGACGGGCGTCTTCCCCGCCCACACTGATACCGATGTACTTCTCGCCCAGCAGACCAGCGGTCAGGATAGACGCTGTGGAATCGGTCGGCAGATTGTCGACTTTCTTATCCACTTGCAGGGTCACCCGACCGGTGAAGCTGTCGCGATCCAGATCGATTGCCGTGACCTTACCGATTGTTACGCCGGCCATGGTCACTTTGGCTCTGACCGTCAAACCGGCGATATTGTCAAAGTAGGCATAAAGTTTATAGGTGTCGGTGGTCGAAGTCGGAGACAGGCCACTGACCCGCAAAGCAAGCAGCAGCAAAGCCAGGATCCCTGCCAGCAGGAACAGGCCGACACCGATTTCCAGGGTGCGGTTTTGCATCAGAAATCTCCAAACATCAAAGCGGTCAGAATAAAGTCCAGGCCGAGCACTGCCAGCGAGGCAAACACCACGGTCTTGGTGGTGGCACGACTGATCCCCTCTGAAGTGGGCTCACAGTCATAGCCTTGGAATACGGCGATCCAGGTCACTACGAAGGCGAAAACGATACTTTTGATGACACCGTTGAGCACATCACTGGTGAAGTTCACGCTGTTCTGCATGTTCGCCCAATAGGAGCCTTCATACACGCCCAGCCAGTCGACAGCCACCCACGAGCCGCCCCAGATGCCCACCACACTAAAAATCATCGCCAGCACCGGCAGGGAGATGAAACCCGCCCACAGACGCGGCGCGATAATGTATTTGAGCGGGTCGACACCGATCATTTCCAGGCTGGAAAGCTGTTCGGTGGATTTCATGTTGCCGATTTCCGCGGTCAATGCCGAACCGGCACGCCCGGCAAACAACAGCGCCGTCACCACCGGGCCCAGTTCACGCAGCAGGGTCAAAGCAACCATCTGCCCTACCGCCTGCTCCGAACCGTAGCTCGACAGAATACTGAAGCCCTGTAATGCCAGCACCATGCCGATAAAGATACCGGAGACCACGATGATCACCAGCGACATGACGCCCACCGAATGCAACTGTTTGACCAACAGACCAAAACCGCCGCTGATGCCACCACGACCGATCAAGGCGTGAAACAGGAACAGCGTTGCACGACCAAACACCGCAATGGCGTCGATCGCCGCTTCGCCAAACCGGCGTACGCGTTCTATTAATGAAATTCTGCGCATCAGCGCTTCCCCAGAAGATCTGCGCGGTAATCCGTCGCTGGAAAGTGATACGGAACCGGGCCGTCAGGGTCGCCCGTCATGAACTGACGAATACGCGGCTCGTCCGAGTTCATCAGTTCATCCGGCGTGCCCTGCCCCAGTACCTGACCGTCGCCGACTATATAGAGGTAGTCGGCAATGCTCGCGGTTTCGGCCAGATCGTGGGACACCACGATACTGGTGATCCCCAGCGCATCATTGAGCAGACGGATCAGACGCACCAACACACCCATGGCGATTGGGTCCTGACCAACAAACGGTTCGTCATACATGAGGATCTGTGGATCGAGCGCAATTGCCCTCGCCAGAGCCACGCGACGCTTCATGCCGCCGGACAGTTCGTCGGGCATCAAATCGATGGCGCCGCGCAGGCCAACGGCCTGCAGCTTGAGCAGGACGATGTCGCGGATCATTTCTTCCGGCAATTGGGTATGAACGCGCAGGGGAAAAGCGACGTTCTCGAAAACATCGAGATCGGTGAACAGCGCACCGCTCTGAAACAGCACGCCCATGTGCTTGCGTGCATCGAACAGATCGCTGCGCGAAAGCTGCGGCAGGTTCTGACCGTTCACCCAGACTTCGCCACTGGAAGGACGCAACTGTGCGCCCATCAACCGCAACAGGGTGGTCTTGCCACACCCGGAAGGCCCCATGATGCCGGTGACCTTGCCGCGCGGGATGCGGATATCGACGTTATTGAAAATGCTGCGCGCACCGCGCTTGAAGGAGACTCCCTTCAGCTCGACCGCGTAGGCGTTATCGGCACTCATCTAAACTCCTTGCGATGCAGCCTCTCACTCGGACGCCTGGCTCTACTTAAAAAGCACTTACATCCCGGGCAGGCCGAACTGGCGGCGAACTATATCACTGCAAAGGCCAAGCGCCCAAGGCCTGTGCCGGGCTGTGTTCAGCGATAAAGGGAGGACTGGAGGCCGTTTTGCCGGGTTTTGGTAACGAGGAATGATAAAGCACGACGAACTTGCGTGAGGCTTTGCAACATAACCGCTATAATCGCCGCCTTTTCATCGGGCTATACGATTTCTGACATGAGCCAATCCAGCGACCTGATTCAATCGGCACAACGCACCATCCGCCTCGAAATGGAAGCCGTAGAAGGCTTGTTGCCCCATATCGACGCCGATTTCGTACGCGCCTGCGAGATGATTCTGGCCAGCAAAGGCCGTGTGGTGGTGGTCGGCATGGGCAAGTCCGGGCACGTCGGCAACAAGATTGCTGCGACCCTGGCCAGCACCGGCACCCCCGCTTTTTTCGTACACCCGGCCGAAGCCAGCCACGGCGACATGGGCATGATCACTCGCGATGACGTGATCCTGGCCCTCTCGAACTCCGGCTCGACCAACGAAATTGTCACCCTGCTGCCCTTGATCAAGCGTCTGGGCATCCAGTTGATCAGCGTGACCGGCAATCCGGCTTCGCCGCTGGCCAAAGCCGCCGAAGTCAACCTCAACGTTCACGTCGAGCACGAAGCCTGCCCGCTGAACCTGGCGCCGACCTCCTCGACCACCGCGGCACTGGTCATGGGTGACGCCCTGGCCGTTGCATTGCTGGAAGCGCGCGGCTTTACCGCTGAAGATTTTGCTTTCTCTCACCCGGGCGGTGCGCTGGGTCGTCGTCTGCTGCTGAAAGTGGAAAACGTCATGCACAGCGGGCAAGAGCTGCCGAAAGTGCAACGCGGCACTCTGCTCAAGGACGCTCTGATGGAAATGACCCGCAAGGGTCTGGGCATGACCGTGATTCTTGAAGCCGACGGCAAGCTCGCCGGGATCTTCACCGATGGCGATTTGCGCCGCACGCTGGATCGCAGCATCGACATCCGCAGCGCGACCATCGACCAGGTGATGACGGCCCACGGCAAGACCGCCCGGCCCGAAATGCTCGCCGCCGAAGCCCTGAAAATCATGGAAGACCACCGAATCAACGCGCTGGTAGTTGTCGATGAGGAAGATCGCCCGGTTGGCGCCTTCAACCTCTCCGACCTGCTGCGCGCAGGAGTGATGTAATGAGCACCGATCTGCTGCAACGCGCAAAAGCGATCAAACTGGCGGTTTTCGACGTCGACGGCGTCCTTACCGACGGACGCCTGTACTTCCTTGAAGACGGCAGCGAGTTCAAGACGTTCAACACCCTCGACGGTCAAGGCATCAAAATGCTGATGAACGCTGGCGTGCAGACCGCCATCATCAGCGGCCGTAAAACGCCCGTGGTCGAGCGCCGAGCGAAAAACCTCGGCATCGCGCACCTGTTTCAGGGCCGCGAAGACAAATTGGTGGTTCTGGACGGTTTACTTGAGCAACTGGGCCTAAGCTATGAACAGGTCGCCTACCTCGGTGACGACCTGCCCGACCTGCCGGTGATCCGCCGCGTAGGCTTGGGCATGGCCGTGGCCAACGCCGCTGATTTCGTCCGCGAACACGCCCATGGCGTGACCCGGGCCCGCGGCGGCGAAGGTGCCGCCCGTGAATTCTGCGAATTGATCCTGCGCGCCCAGGGCCGCCTTGATGCGGCCAACGCCGCGTACCTGTGAGCCAAAAAATGTTCAGCAAAAAATTTCGTAACTTCCTGCTCTTCGCCTGTATAGCCGCGATATTCGCGGCGGTCGGCTACTGGAACATCAGCCCGGAACGCTTTCTCGACAAACCTCCAGCCTCGTCGGTAGACACCCCTATCGACTGGTATGCGACCAACACGCATACCTTGCAATACCTTCCGGACGGCAAAGTGCAGTATGAAATGACGTCCGACAAGGCCGAACACGTCAAGGCGACCGACATCACACTGGTGACCAAGCCCGACCTGAACATGTACCGCGGGACAGCGTTCCCATGGCACGTGACCAGTGAGCGCGGCGAAGTGAACTCGGGCGGCACCGAAGTCGAGTTGATCGACTCGGTACGCGTCAAGCGCACCGATGAAAAGAACCGCGACACCCTGATCACGTCGACTCGCATGACGGTGTTCCCGCAGCAGCAATATGCGCAGACCGCGCAACCCGTTAGAATCGACGGCGCTGGGGGTGTATCGACTGGCGTGGGAATGAAAGCGTATCTGAAGGAAAGCAGGATACACCTGCTATCGAACGTAAGAGGACAGTATGAGGCTCGTTAAAACCCTCCCTATTTTGCTCAGTCTGGGCGCAGCACTGGGAAGCGTGAGCGCCTGGGCTCTGCCGAACGATCAAGAGCAGCCGATCCGCATTCAGGCCGACGATGCCCAACTGGACGACAAGAATGGCGTTGCCACCTATAAAGGCGACGTGATCATCACTCAGGGCTCGATGAAGGTTACCGGCAACACCGTGACCATCACTCGCACTCCGGCCGGTGACATCGACGTGGTGACCTCGGTGGGCAACCTTGCCTACTTCGAGCAACTGCAAACCGCCGGCGACAAGAAACCCGTTCAAGGCTGGGGCGTAACGATCCAGTACCATGCAGCGCAGAACCGCGTCGTGCTGATCGACAAGGCCAAGGTTGTCGACAAGGACGACAACATCACCCAAGGCGAGAAAATCGTCTACGACACGGTGAAGAAACTGGCCAGTGCCGGTCGCGCTACCGGCAGCAAGGTCACCGAGTCGCGTCCACGCATCGACATGGTGATCCAGCCGAAGAAGAAAACCGACGAGAAAACCCAGTAATGGCAACTCTGAAAGCTCAGCACCTGGCCAAGGCCTATAAAAGCCGCCAGGTCGTGCGTGACGTCAGCCTGTCGATCGACAGCGGCCAGATTGTTGGCCTGCTCGGCCCGAACGGTGCCGGCAAGACCACATGCTTCTACATGATTGTCGGCCTGGTACAGGCCGATCAGGGCCGCGTGCTGATCGACGATCTGGACGTCAGCCACCAGCCAATGCACGGTCGCGCAAAGGCTGGTATCGGCTATCTACCGCAAGAAGCCTCGATCTTCCGCAAGCTGTCGGTGGCCGACAACATCATGGCCATCCTCGAGACCCGTCAGGAGCTCGACAAGGCCGGTCGTCGCAAGGAACTGGAAAGCCTGCTGCAGGAATTTCACATCAGCCACATCCGCGACAACCTGGGCATGAGCCTGTCCGGTGGTGAACGCCGCCGAGTGGAAATCGCGCGTGCCCTGGCAACCGCACCGAAATTCATCCTGCTCGACGAACCGTTCGCCGGTGTCGACCCGATCTCGGTCGGCGACATCAAGCAGATCATCCACCACCTCAAGGCCAAGGGCATCGGTGTGCTGATCACCGACCACAACGTGCGTGAGACGCTGGATATCTGTGAAACCGCTTACATCGTCAACGACGGCCAGTTGATTGCCGAAGGCGACGCAGAAACCATCCTGGCCAACGATCTGGTCAAGGAAGTGTATCTGGGTCACGAGTTCCGCCTGTAAACGCGACAGCGCCCGGAGAGACGCGCGGGCGCTGTATCGATTCAAGCAGGATTTAATACGCTTTAATTGTTACAACGCTCTAGGCAAACACTTCAGTTTCAGGCATATAATTTGCTTAAGTTTGGCGCTTCGGCGCTCTGTAGTGGATGGCGCATGTGCGCCGGCGAATAAGGTGTTAAGCCCCTGCCATGAAACCATCGCTAGTCTTGAGAATGGGCCAGCAGCTGACGATGACACCTCAGCTGCAACAGGCCATCCGTCTGCTCCAATTGTCGACCCTGGATCTGCAACAGGAAATCCAGGAGGCCCTGGAATCCAATCCGATGCTCGAGCGCCAGGAAGAAGGCGACGACTTCGACAACTCAGACCCTCTGGCCGACAACGCCGAGCAGAAGCCCAACACCGAAATTCAGGAACCGTCCTATCAGGAAACCGCTCCGACGGTGGACAATCTGGAAGATGGCGAATGGAGCGAGCGTATCCCCAACGAGCTTCCGGTCGACACGGCCTGGGAGGACGTCTATCAGACCAGCGCCAGCAGCCTGCCCAGCAGCGATGACGACGAATGGGACTTCACCACCCGCACCTCCGCTGGTGAAAGTCTGCAAAGCCACCTGCTGTGGCAGCTCAATCTCGCCCCGATGTCAGACACCGACCGACTGATCGCCGTCACCCTGGTCGACTGCATAAACAACCAGGGCTACCTGGACGAAACCCTCGAAGAAATCCTCGAAGCGTTCGACCCGGAACTGGACATCGAGCTGGACGAAATCGAAGCCGTTCTGCACCGCATTCAGCAGTTTGAACCCGCTGGCATCGGCGCCCGCAACCTCGGCGAATGCCTGTTGCTGCAACTGCGCCAGTTGTCGGCGAAGACACCATGGCTGACTGAAGCGAAACGTCTGGTCACCGACTACATCGACTTGCTCGGCAGCCGCGATTACAACCAGTTGATGCGGCGCATGAAGCTCAAGGAAGATGAACTGCGTCAAGTCATCGAACTGGTGCAGAGCCTCAACCCGCGTCCAGGCTCTCAGATCGAATCCACTGAAGCCGAATACGTCGTCCCTGACGTCATTGTGCGCAAGGACAATGAACGCTGGCTGGTCGAACTGAATCAGGAATCAGTGCCCCGCCTGCGGGTCAACGCCCAGTACGCCGGCTTCGTACGCCGCGCCGACACCAGCGCCGACAACACCTTCATGCGCAACCAGTTGCAGGAAGCCCGCTGGTTCATCAAGAGCCTGCAAAGCCGCAACGAAACCTTGATGAAAGTGGCCACCCAGATCGTCGAACATCAGCGCGGCTTTCTGGAATACGGGGACGAAGCCATGAAGCCACTGGTTCTGCATGACATCGCCGAAGCGGTTGGCATGCACGAATCGACGATTTCCCGAGTGACCACACAGAAGTTCATGCATACCCCGCGCGGTATCTATGAATTGAAATACTTTTTCTCAAGCCACGTCAGCACCTCCGAAGGCGGTGAATGCTCGTCCACGGCGATCCGCGCGATCATCAAAAAACTGGTTGCTGCGGAAAATCAGAAAAAGCCGTTGAGTGACAGCAAGATCG
>NZ_JBIUWM010000060.1:19368-34520 GCF_044743445.1 Pseudomonas sp. NPDC087615
CTGGAGGCACATGGCTTTCTGGTGGCTAGCCGAACCGTCGGCTAGTTACGCGAATCCGTTTGGTTCGCGCCTTCGAGCGAACGCAAGCGGTTGATGTAAGCCACGTTACAGCGTTCCAGTGGCAGGCTATCCAGCCTGCCGCTTTATGCACTGGCAACGAAGGAGAAGCTGTATGCAAGTCAACATCAGTGGACACCAACTGGAAGTGACCGAACCTCTGCGCACCTACATCAACGAGAAACTCGAACGATTGGAGCGCCATTTCGACAAGATCACCAACGTACAAGTCACGATGTGCGTCGAAAAGCTCAAGCAGAAAATCGAAGCCACCTTGCATATTCCCGGCAGTGAAGTGGTCGCCAACGCGGAACATACCGATATGTACGCCGCGATCGACGCCCTGACCGACAAGCTGGATAAACAACTCAAAAAGCATAAGGAAAAGACCCAGAGCCTGCTCCAGGGCGCTACCGGTCGATAACCCCCCACTCCATGATCCGACTTGAAAATATCCTGACCCCCGGCCGTTCTCTTGTGAACGTGCCGGGCGGCAGTAAAAAGAAAGCCCTCGAACAAATTGCCAACCTGATCGCTCGCGAAGTGCCGGCGCTGGAGATGCAAGATGTCTTCGAGGCCCTGATTGCCCGTGAAAAACTCGGTTCCACCGGTTTTGGCAACGGCATCGCCATTCCTCACTGTCGCCTCAAGGGTTGCGAGTCGCCAATCAGCGCCTTGATGCACCTTGAAGCGCCGATCGACTTCGACGCCATCGATGGTGCGCCGGTTGATCTGTTGTTCGTGCTACTGGTACCCGAAGCTGCCACCGATGCGCACCTGGAATTGCTGCGCCAGATTGCCAGCATGCTGGACCGCAAGGATGTGCGCGATAAATTGCGCAGTGCTTCGAGCAACGAAGCCTTGTACCAGGTCGTCGTGGACGAACAAAGCGGGCATTAATCATGCGCTTGATCATCGTCAGTGGCCGCTCCGGCTCGGGCAAAAGCACCGCACTGAATGTCCTTGAGGACAGCGGTTACTACTGCATCGACAACCTGCCGGCAGGCTTGTTGCCAGAACTGGCTGAACGCGCACTGATACACACTGAATTGGCACAACCGCTGGTGGCAGTGTCGATTGATGCGCGCAACCTGCCGAGCCATCTCTCGCGCTTCCCCGAGTTGCTGGAAGAAGTCCGCAGCCGCCACATCCAGTGCGATGTGCTTTATCTGGACGCCGACGAAGAAACCCTGCTCAAGCGTTTTTCGGAAACCCGTCGGCGCCATCCACTGAGCACCGCCAACCGCTCACTGGCCGAAGCGATCAGCGATGAAACCGCTCTGCTCGGCCCAATCGCCGATCTGGCCGATCTGAAGATCAACACCACCCACCTGAACCTGTACCAGTTGCGCGACACCATCAAGTTGCGCCTGCTCAATCAGCCTGAACCCGGAACAGCATTTCTCGTTGAGTCATTCGGCTTCAAACGCGGCATGCCGGTCGACGCAGACGTGGTGTTCGACGTGCGCTGCCTGCCCAACCCGTACTGGAAGCCAGAACTGCGCGCGCAATCAGGGCTCGATGCGCCGGTGGCCGAATACCTGGCGGCGCAGCCGGAAGTCGAGGAAATGTTCCAGGACATTTACGCCTACCTGCACAAATGGCTGCCGCGTTTCGCCGCGAGCAATCGCGCCTACGTCACCATTGCCATTGGCTGCACCGGCGGGCATCACCGCTCCGTCTACCTGACCGAACGCCTGGGTCAGGCCCTGCACAAAACCCTGAAGAACGTCCAGGTTCGCCACCGCGACCTCACTTAAAGGATTCACACCGCGATGCCTGCTCTGGAAATCGAAATCATCAACAAACTGGGCTTGCACGCCCGGGCGTCGGCCAAGTTCGTCGGGATTGCAGGTCAGTATCCGGATTGCACGATCAGAGTAGGCCGCACGCCAGAAACGGTGGTGGATGGTAAAAGCATCATGGCGATGATGATGCTGGCTGCCGGCAAGGGCACAAAAATCTATTTGAGTACTGAAGGACATCAGGAACAAGAAGCGCTGGATGCGTTGGTGGAGTTGATCAACAACTTCTTCGACGAAGGCGGCTGATCGTCAAACAATCAAAAAATCGCAGCCTCGGCAGCTCCAGGGCATAAAAAAGGCGCGCCACCCAATCGGATGGCGCGCCTTTTTTGTGTCGCGCGCGGGGCTTAGCTGCCCGCCACCGTCATCCGCTCGATCAACACGGAACCTGTGCGAATGTTGCTGCGCAGTTCCAGATCGTTACCGACCGCGACGATCTGCTTGAACATATCGCGCATGTTGCCGGCGATAGTCACTTCCTGCACCGCGAACTGGATTTCGCCGTTCTCGACCCAGAACCCCGCCGCCCCGCGCGAATAGTCACCCGTAACCATATTCAAACCATGGCCCATCAACTCGGTGACCAAAAGCCCACGCCCCATGCGTCGCAGCAGTGCGGCCTGATCCTCATCGCCATGGGTGACAAACAGGTTGTGTACGCCGCCAGCGTTGGCAGTACTCGGCATACCGAGCTTGCGACCGGAATAGGTGCCAAGGATGTACGACACCAATTCACCTTTTTCGACAAACGGTTTGGCATAAGTCGCCAGGCCATCACCGTCATACCAGGCGCTGCCCATGGCACGCATCAGATGCGGACGTTCGTCGATGGTCAGCCATTCCGGGAACAGCTTCTGCCCCAGCGTGCCTTCCAGGAACGACGATTTGCGATACAGACTGCCGCCGGATACCGCCGACAAGAAACTGCCAAACAAACCGCCTGCCAGTTCTGCAGAAAACAGCACCGGCACTTCGCAAGTCGGCACCGGACGCGCACCCAGACGGCTCGCCGCACGTTGTGCAGCGCGCTGGCCGATGCTTACCGGATCCGCCAGCAAAGTGCCCTGACGGTTCACGTCATACCAGTAATCGCGCTGCATCTGGCCGTCGGCCTCGGCGATCATCACGCAACTCAGGCTGTGTCGCGTCGACGCGTAGCCACCAATGAAACCGTGGCTGTTACCGTAAACGCGGCAGCCTTGATGTGTGCTGAGGGTGGTGCCATCGGCGTTCTTGATCCGAGCATCAGCATCAAATGCCGCCGCCTCACAGATCAAAGCCTTCTCGATGGCCTGCTCCGGCGTGATATCCCATTCGTGGAACAGATCGAAATCCTGCTGATCCTTGGCCATCAGCGCAGCATCAGCGAGGCCAGAAGCTTCGTCCTCGGACGTGTGCTTGGCAATGGCCAATGCGGCGGCAACGGTTTCGCGAATCGCGTCAGGCCCCGTGGCGGACGTGCTGGCAGAGCCCTTGCGCTGACCGACGTACAGCGTGATGCCAAAGCCCTGATCGCGGTTAAACTCGACCGTTTCGACTTCGCGCTGGCGTACCGATGTCGAAAGGCCCTGCTCCAGCGACACCGCCACTTCACAGGCACTGGCGCCCTGACGCTTGGCTTCGGCGATGATCTGCTCGACTTGTTCCTGCAGTGCCGGCAATGCCTGCGGGCCGACGCTTTGAACTGCACTCATGCTCATCTCCACTCAAATTCTGCTTTCGGCTGGGGCCATCGAGCGACCGGGCCGGACAAGCGGCCCCCGACTGGTTATCATGGCGGCGTTTCTTTGCGGACTGCCACCATGGTTGATTCTTACGACGACTCCCTCGATACGGGAGAAAAAAGCAAATCTCAGGTCAAACGCGAGCTGCATGCTCTGGTTGACCTCGGCGAGCGCCTTACAACACTCAAGCCTGACTTGATCGCAAAACTGCCGCTGACCGACGCCATGCGCCGGGCCTTGGCCGATGCGCCCAAGCACACCGCGAATATCGCGCGTAAGCGGCATTTGCAGTTCATCGGCAAACTGATGCGCGATCAGGACACTGACGCGATTCTGACTTTGCTCGATCAACTCGATGCCTCGACTCGTCAGTACAACGAGCGTTTCCACAATCTCGAACGCTGGCGTGATCGCCTGATCGCGGGCGACGATGCCGTGCTGGAGAAATTCGTCGTCGACTACCCGGACGCCGATCGCCAGCAACTGCGTTCCCTGATCCGTCAGGCTCAGCACGAGGTTGCGCAAAACAAACCTCCTGCTTCCAGCCGTAAAATCTTCAAATACATCCGTGAGCTGGACGAGACTCAACGCGGTCTGCGTTGATATTCGTCATCGGGTGGTCGCCCTGTGCGCCACCCGCAGCTTCACCCTTTCTTATGCGCCCGTGCCACCCACGGTGATCGCATCGATTTTCAGCGTTGGCTGTCCAACACCGACCGGCACCGACTGTCCATCCTTGCCACACGTCCCCACACCGCTGTCCAGCGCCAGGTCGTTACCGACCATCGACACCCGGCTCATCGCCTCAGGGCCGTTACCGATCAACGTCGCACCTTTGACCGGCGCGGTGATCTTGCCGTCTTCGATCAGATAAGCCTCGCTGGTGGAGAACACGAACTTGCCACTGGTGATGTCGACCTGACCGCCGCCGAGGTTGGCGCAGTAGATGCCTTTCTTCACCGAAGCGATGATTTCTGCCGGGTCGCTTTCGCCGCCCAGCATGTAGGTGTTGGTCATCCGTGGCATCGGCAGATGTGCATAGGACTCACGACGCCCGTTACCGGTGCGGGCCACGCCCATCAGGCGTGCATTGAGCTTGTCCTGCATGTAACCCTTGAGTACGCCGTTTTCGATCAGCGTGGTGCACTCGGTCGGCGTGCCTTCGTCGTCGACGCTCAGCGAGCCACGACGGCCGCTCAAGGTACCGTCATCGACGATGGTGCAGAGCTTGGAAGCAACCATTTCGCCCATGCGACCGCTGTAAGCCGAGCTGCCCTTACGGTTGAAGTCGCCTTCCAGACCGTGGCCGACCGCTTCGTGCAGCAGCACGCCAGACCAGCCCGAACCCAACACCACCGGCAAAGTGCCGGCCGGCGCCGGAATCGCTTCGAGGTTCACCAGCGCCTGACGCAGCGCTTCACGGGCATAGCCCATGGCGCGGTCTTCGGCGAGGAAATAACGGTAGTCGGTACGCCCGCCGCCGCCATGTCCGCCACGCTCGCGACGGCCATTTTGCTCAACGATCACACTGACGTTGAAACGCACCAGCGGCCGCACATCCGCCGCCAGGCCACCGTCGGTGGACGCCACCAGAATGCGTTCCCAGACCCCGGCCATGCTCACGCTGACTTGCTGGATACGCGGGTCGAGGGCGCGAGTGGCGACGTCGATGCGTTTGAGCAGTTCGACCTTCTCGGCACGGCTCAGCACTTCCAGCGGATTGTCCGGCGCATACAGTTGCGCAACGTCTTGGGTGGTGAATGCCTGCACCGTGCCGTTCTGCCCGGCGCGGGAGATCGAACGAGCCGCACGCGCCGCAGCGCCGAGGGCTTCAAGGGTGATCGCGTTGCTGTAGGCGAAACCGGTTTTCTCACCGGACTGCGCCCGCACACCCACACCCTGATCGAGGTTGAAGCTGCCTTCCTTGACGATGCCATCTTCCAGCGCCCAAGACTCGGAGATCTGACCCTGAAAATACAGGTCGGCGGCATCGATGCCCGGGCCGGCCAGATCGCCGAGCACGCCTTGCAGGCTCTCGATCGTCACGCCGCCGGGCGCCAACAGGTGATCACTGACTGAGGACAACAACTCGCTCATAGGTTTACGCCTTAAATTCGTGTTCTGAGGCAGGCCGCTGTGCGCCCTGCGAGAAAAACCGCCGATGACTCGTCACCGGCATCCGCGCCCTGATGGACGCTTGTTCATCGCTATCGCGTTCGGCCAACAACACCGCTTCTCCTTGATCCTGATGCGCCAGCACTCGGCCCCACGGGTCGATGATCGCCGCGTGACCGAAGGTTTCCCGCGGTCCCGGATGTATCCCGCCCTGCGCTGCCGCCAGCACATAACATTGAGTCTCGATGGCCCGCGCGCGAATCAGCACATCCCAATGCGCCGCACCGGTCACCGCGGTGAAGGCTGACGGTGCGGTAATCAACTCGGCACCGGCCGCGCGCAATTCGCTGTACAGCTCCGGGAAGCGCAGGTCGTAACACACCGTCAGACCGACACGGCCGACCGGCGTGTCCGCCACCACCACGCCACGGCCATAAGCATAGTCATCGGATTCGCGGTAACGGCCGCGATTGTCCGCTACATCGACATCGAACAGATGCAACTTGTCATACCGTGCAACGATTTCGCCCTGATCATTGACCAGCAGCGAGCAGGCATGTGGCTTGGCCTCTGGCTGATCCAATGGCGGCAACGGCAACGTACCGGCCACTATCCATAACCTGAGGTCACGGGCGGTCTGTTTCAACCACGGCAGGATAGGCCCTTCGCCCAATGCTTCGGCTCGACCGATGTCGGCGATGTCGCGACGGCCCATGGCGGCGAAGTTTTCCGGCAACACGGCCAGCTTCGCGCCACCGGCCGCCGCCTGCTCAAGCAGGCGACGGGCCTGGGCCAGATTGGCCAGCACGTCACTCTGGCTAACCATTTGAATCACCGCTAAAGACATGGCGAACTCCGCAAGAGGTAGGCGGCCATGCTACTCCATCGGTTCAGGGGCTGGCTGTTCAAAAAGGCTTGTCGAAAGTGATTTTGGGCTCTTTCCATGGCCCTTTGACGGTGTATTTCACACTGGCAAAGCGCGCCACACGATCACCGATCAGCTTGTCGATCAGGAACAGAGCACCACCGATCGCCGGTGCGCCAACGATCAGCGCGGCAATCGGCAGGTTGTTGGTCACAGGCAATGTCACCAGCAATTTGGCGTCAACCTGATCGGCGACCAGATCCAGCGTACCGTCCAGTTCGAAGTTGCTCGAAGGCCCGGTCAGACGTATGGGCTCGCGGGTCACATACACACCGTTGTTCGCCACCAACAGACCTTTGACCCGGTCGTAGCTCAAACCTTTGCCGAACAGATCGGAGAAATCCAGACGTAAACGCCGGCCGATGGCATTGAAGTTGAGCAAACCGAACACGCGCAATGCCTGGGTACCGCCCTCCACTTCGACAAACTGGCCCTTGTTCAGCGATGCATCAAGGGTGCCGGAAAAACGCTTGGTCGCCAGCCACGCGGGCGAGCCCGGCCAGCGGCCATCGACATCCATATGGAATTCTTCGCTGGTCACGCTCGGCGCAAAGCCCCAGCCCTTGAGGACATCGGCAAGGTTCTTGCCGCTAATCCGGCCTTTGAACCAGCTTTTGGTCGCACCCGGCGCCCCCTCCCAACCGCCATTGCCCTGCAACAGGATGCCTTTGAGGCCCATGTCGAGGTTATTCAGGACGATGCCTTTGCCGGTCGGGCGCACCTTGAGCGACCAGCCACCGACCAGGTCCTGGCCCAGGAACAGTTGATTGATGGTGATATCCAGCGCGGGGATTTTCGCAGGGTCAACCGACGCCAGCGGATCTGGAGAATTCTCGTCGGCCTGCTCCTCCGGATCCGGTGCCGGCAAACGCACATATTGAAGGTTCACCCCAATCGGTGTGTTTTTCGCGTCGGCAAGGCTGGCAGAGCCTTTGACCTGCTGACTGTCGAGCGCCAGGTTCCACGCCGCGGATTTACGATCGACCTGCACCGAGGCCTGATCCAGCGTGGTACCGAACGCCGTCAACTTGCCGACCTTGAAGTCAGCGCTACTGAGCAGTTGCTTGGCGCTGCCACCCGGGTCCTGCCCGGCGTACTTATTGAGCAGATCCTGCCACGGCGCGATATCAAGTTCCGACAGCACACCACGAATTCGCAAGCCCTTGGCGCTCGGCAGCACGGCTTCGCCTGCACCGAGGAACAGTTCACCGCGACCCTCGGCGAATTGGGTCGGCGGCGCTGTAAAGGTGAAATTGGCCAATTGATCGTAATTGACCCAGTAACGCCGCTCCTGCCCCTGCAGGGTCATGCGCAACACCGTGTCACGACCGACATCCGCCGCCATGCCGAACGGTGCCGGCAGATCGACCGCGACGCCTTTCATGCCGGAACTGACCATCAACTGGCTGTTGGCACCGTCCAGGTTCAGTTGCAACTGATAGGGAATCGTCCCGGACACTGGCAACGGCTGTGTCACACCCAGCCAGTCGGTGAGTTTCTTGACCTCGACCTGCCCCGATGCCGCGACCCGGGTTTTGAGCTTGCCGGGACTACCGTCGGCAAAAATTTGCGCGGTGACCGGTTTATCGAACGCTCGCGCCGCAATGTTCTGACCACTGAGGCCTTTGGCGCTGTCGAAACGGAAATCACCCTTGAGTTGAGTCAGTTCCAGCTTCGGCTCGGCCAGTTTCAGCCGCGCATTGGCAGTCTTGAAGTCGACCAGGATTTTCGGCTGATCGCCGCCCTTGTCCAGCGGGATATCCAGTTTGAGTTTGCCCTGCAGGTCGCCCGCACCTTCCCAGCCGGCGAACGTTTCACCCGTGCCAATCGGTGCGTCTTGAAGAATCTTCAGTCCGTCACCCAAACCGCCGGCAAATGCCCCATCAAGGAACATATGCGTATGTTGCCCAGCAGGCACATGGGGAATATTGACGAAAACGTCGCTGATCTGGGTGTCGAGTAATTGGCCCTTGCTGGCCAGAATTCGCACACCACTGTCCTCAATGAACACATCGCCACTGACCTTGCTCACATGCGGCCAGCCCGGCTGGAAGGCCAGTTCGGCGTCATGCACCTTGAAGAACAGACTGATGCTGCGGTCGGCGTCCCCTGCGTTCTTGCTCAGAGAACCTTGATACTGGAAGAAGCCCTGATCCACCGCGCCTTTCAGGATTGCCGTGCGCAACCACTCGTCGAGCGCCGGGCTGAGGACTTGCGGCAAGTACTTGGCGGTGTAGCGACCATCGCCATCGACCAGACCGACCCGCAGGTCCATGTAGTCTTCCTGGCTGTGATCAAAATGCAGGCGGATCAGGAAGTCGCCGGCAATCTTGCCTTCTTCGCCCAGTACCTTCAGGTACGGCGCGATCAGGGTGAAACCTTCCTTGTCGAGCTTCCAGGTCAGCCGGGCGTTGGCCTGAATGTATTGCCAGGGTTTGGCGAAAATCGGATCGAGGTGCAGGACGAAATCCTTGCTGTCCATGCGCAACTCGCCACCGTCGAGGTTGCCCGTCAGGCTACCGCTGACATTTCTTGCCGCCGGCGCACCGTGATAGGCGTCGAAACCGATGCTGTCGAGGTTGGCAGCGAAGCCAAACTTTGTGCCGTCAGTGGCATTCGGACGCAAATCCAGCAGCACGTTGCGTAGCCCGCCGGTCACTTTCAGGCGCTCGACCACCGTGGCAACCCCCTGCGGTAGCGGGCCCAATGCATTGAGGAGCGGTGTGATCGGCGTCAAATCGAGACGATCGGCCTGCAAATGCCAGCGTTCGTCGACCTTGTCGGTAGCGCGCGTCTGCTGGAGCTGCACGTGAGACTCCCAGCGGGTTTCACCGAAGTTCATCGCCAGCGAATCGAGGGTGACGGTTGCGCCATCGGCGCTGTTTTCGTAGTAGGCATTGAGCGCCAGATTGTTGATCTGGATCGGCTTGCGCTCGGCGTAAGCGCCGCTCAGTTGCGGGGCATTCAAACGCAGCGCCGCACTTTGCAAAGTGCCTTTAGCCCAGTTCACCCAAAGCTCGCCGCCGGCCTTGATCTCGGAGAAATTCCATTGCTGGGTCAGGCGCTCGGGCAGCCACTTCGACCAGTCACTTTGCGGCAGACTGACGTAGCCTTCCAAGGCGCTGTCCTGCCATTGGCCGGCGCGAATCCGCGTGCGCAGGCTCAGCGCGACCGGTTGGCCATCAGGTAAGGTCAAGCGTGCGTCGAGGCGTTGACGACTGGCACCGGTTTTCAGATTGAGACCAACATAGGTGAGGGTCATCGGCGCGTGATCCAGGGGCTGCAGGGTCACTTGGCTATCGAGGACAGACAACTGCCGAATCATTTGCGAGCGATTGAACAGTTGCTCCGCATCCAGAGGCTGATCCTTCTGCACCGGCAAGCCTTCCAGCGCCCAGCTGCCGTCCTGCGCTTCCTTGAGGCTGATTTTCAGACCATTGAGTTCCAGATGGGCGATACGCACTTCGCGAGCCAACAGGCTGGCCCAAAGATCCGGCACTGCCCGTACCCGATCGAGGCGCAAGGCATTGGCGCCCTCGCCGACCATCACGTCATGGGCCAGCAGGATCGGCGCAAATCCCCTCCAATTGCCCTCCAGTTCACCGATCTGAAGCGGCATACCGAGGGCAGCGCTGGCTTTATCTTCGATCTCGGCGCGGTACTCGGCCACCAGCGGCGTCAGTTCGCGGCCAAGGCTGACATACAACGCCATCAACACCAGAACCAACGCGCACAGGCTCAGCCCCCATCGGGTGAGTGCGGCCAGAATACGTGTCAGACGGTCCATGTCAGTTGGCTCCCATGGCAAAAAAACTGCGAAAAGCTGAGGCCAGCCGCTGTTGAAAAAGGGTGATGCAGGGTTTCAGAGCAGCACCACGTCGTATTGTTCCTGGGAATACATGGTTTCCACCTGGAAGCGTATGGTGCGGCCGATAAACCCTTCAAGCTCGGCGACGTTACCTGATTCTTCATCAAGCAAACGATCCACCACTTTCTGGTTCGCCAACACGCGATAACCCTCGGCCTGATAGGCCCGGGCTTCACGAAGGATCTCGCGGAAAATCTCGTAACAGATGGTCTCCGGCGTCTTTAATTTGCCGCGCCCCTGACAACTGCTGCACGGTTCGCACAGCACTTGCTCAAGACTTTCGCGGGTGCGCTTGCGAGTCATCTGCACCAGACCCAACTCGGTGATGCCGATGATGTTGGTCTTGGCGTGATCACGCTCCAGTTGTTTCTCCAGCGTGCGCAATACCTGGCGCTGGTGCTCTTCATCTTCCATGTCGATGAAGTCAATGATGATGATCCCACCCATATTGCGCAGGCGCATCTGCCGGGCAATCGCGGTGGCCGCTTCGAGATTGGTCTTGAAGATGGTTTCTTCGAGATTGCGATGGCCGACGAACGCGCCCGTGTTGACGTCGATGGTGGTCATGGCCTCGGCCGGATCGACTACCAGGTAACCGCCGGACTTCAGCGGAACCTTGCGTTCAAGGGCTTTCTGGATTTCGTCTTCGACACCGTACAGATCGAAAATCGGTCGCTCGCCCGGATAGTGTTCCAGACGATCGGCGATTTCCGGCATGAGTTCGGCGACGAATTGCGTGGTTTTCTGGAAGGTTTCCCGAGAATCGATGCGGATTTTCTCGATCTTCGGGTTAACCAGATCACGCAACGTGCGCAGGGCCAGACCGAGGTCTTCGTAGATCACGCTTGGCGCTGCGATGGTTTTGATCTGCTCGTTGATCTGATCCCACAGGCGTCGCAGGTAGCGAATGTCCATGAGAATCTCATCGGCCCCGGCACCTTCGGCGGCGGTACGCAGAATGAAGCCGCCGGCCTCTTTGATGCCTTCTTTGGCCACGCAGTCGCTGACCACCTGCTTGAGCCGCTCGCGCTCGGCCTCGTCTTCGATTTTCAGGGAAATACCGACGTGAGCGGTGCGCGGCATGTACACCAGATAGCGCGACGGAATCGACAGTTGCGTGGTCAACCGCGCACCCTTGGAGCCGATCGGGTCCTTAGTGACTTGCACTACCAGGCTCTGGCCTTCGTGCACCAGCGCGCTGATGCTTTCCACCGCCGGGCCTTCGCGCAAAGAAATTTCGGCCGCGTGAATGAAAGCGGCACGATCAAGACCGATGTCGACAAATGCTGCCTGCATACCCGGCAGCACCCGGACAATCTTGCCTTTATAGATGTTGCCGACGATCCCGCGTTTTTGCGTGCGCTCGACATGGACTTCTTGCAGCACACCGTTTTCGACCACCGCCACGCGCGACTCCATCGGCGTGATGTTGATCAGAATCTCTTCACTCATGGCAGGATCTCGTTCAGGCATGTTCACGATAATGGCCGCATCTGAATTCATACGACGCTCATTGCGCGTTCAGGTTTTGCCAACAGGGTATGCCGAAATGGCCCAACAGTTCTGCGGTTTCGCAAACAGGCAACCCGACCACCGCCGAATAGCTGCCATTGAGCCCCGCGACAAACACCGCGCCGAGCCCCTGAATACCGTAACCGCCGGCCTTGTCCCGGGGTTCACCGCTGGCCCAGTAGGCAGTAGCCTCTTCACTGCTGATCGGGCGGAACCGCACCAGACTGCGCACCACCCGCGACTCGCAATGCTGGTCTTCAAGCACCGCGATAGCGGTCAGCACTTCATGCTCCTTGCCGGACAACAGCATCAGCATGGCGCATGCGTCGGCTTCGTCCACCGGTTTGCCGAGAATTTTGCCGTTGAATACCACGGCGGTGTCGGCCCCCAGGACACAGCATGCCTGGTCGGACGCGAGCATACGGCGCCCGGCCTCGGCCTTGCCGCGTGCCAGGCGCTCAACGTATGCCGAGGGCGATTCTTCAGGGAGAGGGGTTTCATCAATGTCTGCGCTGATGGCGCAGAACGCAACGCCGATCTGCGTGAGCAACTCACGCCGACGCGGCGATCCAGAGGCGAGGTAAAGCGGCTTCATCAAAACATCTCCCTGTTCAGTGCCTTGCTTCACCGGATCAATTGATTTTGTAGCGCCGGCTCAACCCACGCAAAGCAAAGCTGACCCAAGGCCAAAGCAAGGCACTGACCAGTGCCGGCAGCAGCAGCGCCAGGGTCGGCTGACGGTTGCCAGTCAAAGCGCTGAGCCACAACTGTACGAGTTGCGCGAGGCCGAAAATCACCAGAATAACCAGACACTGCTGCCACATCGGGAACATTCGCAGGCGCTGTTGCAATGACAACACCAGGAAAGTGATCAACGTGAGGATGAGTGCGTTTTGCCCAAGCAACGTGCCGTAGAGCACGTCTTCACCCAACCCCAGACAGAACGCGGTGACCATGCCGACCATATGCGGCATGTACAGCGCCCAGAATGTCAGGAGCAAGGCCAGCCACAGCGGGCGAAGAATTTCCATGAATTGCGGCAGCGGCGACACGCTGAGCAGCATGCCGATGAGAAATGTCAGCCAGACGATCCAGCCGTTTCGCGATGCGGTAGCCCCGACCATTACTCTTGTCTCCCGGTGGTGGCCGGCGCGGCGACAGGCGGTTTGGCCGCTGGCCGGGCAGCAGGCTGGTTCGCCGGTGGTTTTGCAGCGGCGGGCGGTTTGTTCGCAGGTGGTTTCACGGGGGTAGCACCGGCAGCGGCGGCGGGCGTTGCAGGTGTGGCGGCAGGCGTTGCAGCCGCCGCGGGTGCGGTTTTGGGCACAGTCGCCGGCATCATCGGGCCACCGCCCTGCGCATCCAGATCCTCCTGCGCTTGCGCTGCATCGTTGGCGCGCTCTTCGGCGGTGCGATTGTCGCTGAATACCAGCAGCATGTAGCGGCTACGATTGAGCGCTGCCGTCGGCACCGCACGGACGATGGCAAACGGCTGGCCGGAATCGTGAATCACTTCTTTCACGGTTGCGACCGGATAGCCCGCCGGGAAGCGCTGGCCGAGACCGGAACTGACCAGCAGATCGCCTTCCTTGATGTCGGCGGTATCCGCCACATGACGCAGTTCCAGGCGTTCCGGGTTGCCGGTGCCGCTGGCAATCGCCCGCAGACCGTTACGGTTTACCTGCACGGGGATGCTGTGAGTGGTGTCGGTCAACAGCAATACACGGGAGGTGTAAGGCATCAACTCGACCACCTGCCCCATCAGACCGCGCGCATCGAGCACCGGCTGACCGAGGACCACACCGTCGCGCTCACCTTTATTGATGATGATGCGATGGGTGAAGGGATTGGGGTCCATGCCGATCAACTCGGCCACTTCGACCTTTTCGTTGACCAGCGCGGAGGAATTGAGCAACTCGCGCAGCCGAACGTTCTGCTCGGTGAGGGCCGCTAGCTTTTGCATGCGCCCCTGCAGCAGCAGGTTTTCGGTTTTGAGTTTTTCGTTTTCGGCGACAAGCTCGGTGCGGCTGCCGAACTGGCTGGCGACACCTTCCCACAAGCGACCGGGCAGGTCTGTGATCCAGTAAGCGTCCATCAGCACCAGCGACATCTGGCTGCGTGCAGGCTTGAGCAGACTGAAACGCGCATCGACCACCATCAGTGCGACCGAGAGCACGGCCAGCACCAGCAGGCGAACGCCCAACGAAGGGCCCTTGGCGAAAAGCGGTTTAATAAGCCGCTCCTCCCAGGCAAATGTTCTGTTTATTCATACGGCATCAAACCGGCCTGGATGAAGACTGACAGAAGATAAACGCCAACAGGCAGCACTGCAAAGTGCTGCCTGCGCGCTCACCCACGTATTGCAATCCGCGACTTATTCGCTGGAGAGCAGATCCATGGTGTGCTTATCCATCATTTCCAATGCACGGCCACCGCCGCGAGCAACACAGGTCAGCGGATCTTCGGCAACGATCACCGGCAGACCGGTTTCCTGAGCCAGCAACTTGTCGAGGTCACGCAGCAGCGCGCCACCACCGGTCAGCACCAGGCCGCGCTCGGCGATGTCGGAAGCCAGTTCCGGCGGCGATTGCTCCAGAGCGCTTTTCACCGCCTGAACGATGGTTGCCAGGGACTCTTGCAGAGCTTCCAGCACTTCATTGGAGTTCAGGGTGAATGCGCGTGGAACGCCTTCGGCCAGGTTGCGACCGCGAACATCGACTTCGCGAATTTCGCCACCCGGGTAGGCCGTACCGATTTCCTGTTTGATGCGCTCAGCGGTGGATTCACCGATCAGGCTGCCGTAGTTTCGGCGCACGTAGGTGATGATCGCTTCGTCGAAGCGGTCGCCGCCAACGCGCACGGATTCGGCATAGACCACACCGTTCAGGGAGATCAGTGCGATTTCAGTGGTACCACCACCGATATCCACGACCATCGAGCCGCGAGCCTCTTCTACCGGCAGGCCGGCACCGATCGCAGCGGCCATTGGCTCTTCGATCAGGAACACTTCACGGGCACCGGCGCCAAGGGCCGATTCACGGATGGCGCGACGCTCAACCTGGGTGGATTTGCATGGAACGCAGATCAGTACACGAGGGCTAGGCTGAAGAAAGCTTTTTTCGTGAACATTGTTTATAAAGTATTGCAGC
>NZ_JBIUWM010000061.1:0-12876 GCF_044743445.1 Pseudomonas sp. NPDC087615
CGCGGGCGTGGCCTCAGCCATGTGCGGGCCTCAGATATGTTGCGCTCCTGCTGTTGGTTGGCCTTCCTGGCGAGGCGGCCAAGCTAGCATAGCGTTTCAATAGCAGCCAACAGCGCTACGAGCGGTTAACGGGTGGCATGTGACAGGTTGTCGCATTGGCGCAGCAGACTGTCGCCCCATCAACAACCGAACGGGTGTTTAAACGTGGATTCCCGTGGGTGTCGCGTAAAAAAAGGCGCGATGTTGCCAGCTTTGACGGGGTGTTGGAAGCGCTATCCGGCCGAACGTTCCTGATTCGCCCTTTTATTGTGCATCCCACACTTTTTAAGTGTGTTTTTGGTGCGCGGATTCGTCTTGAAAGTGAGTCGCAGGGTAACGTTCTGGCGAATTGCCATTGTTCTCAATGACTTGCGATGACCGTCCGGTCGCGCGCAAAGCCGCGGCAGCAAAGAGGTTGAAACATTTTGGCGCAAATATTGCGTGCAGAATAAGGAACGCCCCGTTGGTTTCTTTTTACGAGAAAGAAAAAACCAGACGGGCCGGACGCAATCGCTTTCCTCGCAAAGGTAGTTCCGATGAGCAGTACCCCAAGCTCCAACGGCCTCGAACAGGGGCTCAAACCGCGTCATGTGACCATGTTGTCGATCGCCGGTGTTATCGGCGCCGGTCTGTTCGTTGGCTCCGGCCACGCCATCGCCGCCGCCGGCCCTGCCGTGCTGTTGGCTTATGCCGCCGCCGGCACCCTGGTGGTGCTGGTGATGCGCATGCTCGGTGAGATGGCGGTTGCATCGCCTGACACCGGCTCGTTCTCGACGTACGCCGACCGTGCCATCGGGCATTGGGCCGGTTTCACCATTGGCTGGTTGTACTGGTGGTTCTGGGTGCTGGTGATTCCGCTGGAAGCCAACGCCGCCGCGACCATCCTGCACGCGTGGTTTCCAGGCGTGGGGATTTGGGCTTTCGCGCTGATCATCACCATGCTGCTGACGGTGACCAACCTGTTCAGCGTGAAGAATTACGGCGAGTTCGAATTCTGGTTCGCCCTGATCAAAGTGCTGGCGATCATTGGCTTCATCGCCCTCGGTCTCGCAGCGATCTTTGGCTACCTGCCAAACAGCCAGGTCAGCGGCGTTTCGCACCTGTTCGACAGCGGCGGCTTCCTGCCCAACGGCATGGGTGCGGTGTTGGGCGCGATCCTGACTACCATGTTCTCGTTCATGGGTACCGAAATCGTGACCATTGCGGCCGCGGAATCGAAGAACCCGGGCAAACAAATCTCCAAGGCCACCAACTCGGTGATCTGGCGGATCGGCCTGTTCTACCTCGTATCGATCTTCATCGTTGTGGCTCTGGTGCCATGGAACGATCCGACCCTGGCCAACCTCGGTTCCTACCAGACCGTGCTTGAACGCATGGGCATCCCGAACGCGAAAATGATCGTCGACATCGTGGTGCTGGTCGCTGTCACCAGTTGCCTGAACTCGGCCCTCTACACCTCGTCGCGTATGCTGTTCTCCCTGGGCAAGCGCGGTGATGCTCCGGCCATGTCGACTCGCGTCAACAAAAGCGGTACGCCTTACTGGGCGGTGATGCTGTCGACCGGCGCGGCGTTCCTGTGCACCTTCGCCAACTATGTGGCGCCGGCGGCCGTGTTCGAGTTCCTGCTGGCCAGCTC
This sequence comes from Pseudomonas sp. NPDC087615, assembly GCF_044743445.1. Taxonomy (NCBI): domain Bacteria; kingdom Pseudomonadati; phylum Pseudomonadota; class Gammaproteobacteria; order Pseudomonadales; family Pseudomonadaceae; genus Pseudomonas; species Pseudomonas sp. NPDC087615. The sequence continues at coordinate 1,676 of NZ_JBIUWM010000061.1, forward strand.
CGGCGCGATCGCACTGCTGGTGTACCTGGTCATCGCATTCTCGCAACTGCGTATGCGCAAACAGCGCATGGCTCGCGGCGAGAAAATCGTCTTCAGCATGTGGCTGTTCCCGGGCCTGACCTACGCGGTGATCATCTTCATCGTGGCGGCTTTGACCATCATGCTGTTCCAGGAAGCGCACCGCGTGGAAATCCTTGCGACCGGCCTGCTGAGCCTGCTGGTGGTGGCTACCGGGCTGCTGGTGGCGCGTCGGCGTCGTCACGAGAAGTTGAGCGCAGCCGTGGCTCGCTGAGTGTTCTGACTCCACGTCAACCGTTGCTCACCCACAGAGACGACCGCCATCAGAGATGATCGCGGTCGTTTTTACTTGGCAATTTGATGGACACAGTGGTGGCTAAATAGTAGCCTGCGCGACGAATATGTATCTCGCTGTTGCGGGATGCGATGGAGTTTCAGGACATGGATTGTTCGACGCCCTCAGCCTTTCTGGCTAAAGCTTTCGATTCTTCCTTGTCTGCTCCCTCATCTGACGCTACGTACAGATGCGATTTTGCGTGCTTGCCGTTAAAAAGAGCTGCATGGAGTTAGCCCGGCCGTTCAGCCAACTCATTGGGGCTTCAAGGAGATAAGCATGGCGTTTACATCGGTTGTGTTCAAAAACCCTAACACCGGTGCCATGAAAGAAGCGCCAATCGGCTTCTCGTGGACCGTGTTTTTCTTTGGTTTTTTTCCGCCATTGTTCCGTGGTGATATCAAGTGGGCTGCGATCATGTTTCTCGCGGCGAGCTTCACTCTGGGCTTGAGCAATATCGTGTTCATGTTCATCTACAACAAGCTGTACGTGCAGGACTTGATCGCTGCAGGCTACAAGGCTCAATCCATCGCCAAGGGTGAACTGGACTACGCCGCGGCCAAGCTGGGGATTGAAATCCCGCGCTTGAGCGCTGCCGCAGCCTAAGGTTCAACGCTTCGATCAGGCAAAAAAACGGGCGCAATCATGACTGATTGCGCCCGTTTTTTTTGCCTGAGATTTCAGCGTTTCAGACTGACTCGTCTTTCGCTTCGGCGGTATCGAGCGACTTGCCGTAAGTATCCAGCGCAACCCCGAAGTCCGTGATGAACTGCGGTTCGGTCAGCCAGGCCTGGGCTGTCTCGATGTCCATGCCATCGGCCCACATGCGGTAGTCGATCAACATGTCGGCGGCCAGGTGGGTGGCGGCCATGCCTTCGTTTTCGGCGTTTTCCATGTCCAGCAGGTCGGGGTGGTCGACGATGATGAACGCCAGTTCCCTGAGCAGCGTCAGCAGCATCTCGTTACGGCTGACCGCTTCGGCGTCGCGCATTTTGCTGAACATCGCCAGGGTGTATTCCGGGATCGGCTCGGCGAGGTGGCCGAGGTCGTCGTCCTGCTCCAGCGGCTTGCGGCCAACCATACGGATTTGCTTGGCTTTGGCCTTGGCGCGTTTGGCGCGTTTTTGTTGCTTGTTCAGGGATGCCATGGGAACTCAGTTCTTCTGTTGGGTTTGTGCAGCGATCGCGTCGGACGCTGCCACATAGTCGGCCTGGAAGACCGGCGATTCGATCCACGCCAGCGCGCCGGCTTCGTCGGTGTCCTGCGACCACTGGCGATACTCGATCAGCGCGGCGAGGATGAAGTCCATCGAGCCTTCTTCGCCTTCCTGCTCGTAGACCAGCTCCAGCAGCGGGTCTTCGAGGAACGCGGTGCACAGGGCTTGCTGGCTGATCTTCTCGGCGTCGATCATTTTCTTGAACAGCTCGGTCAGGTCCACCGACTCGAAATCAATGCGGTCATCGTTCGGATCGAGCTCAACCGGCGCTTCGGCGCGTTTGGTGCGGTTCTGCTTGGCCTTGGTCTTGGCCCGGGCGGCGCGTTTTTGCTGCTTGTTGGCGGAGGCCATGATGTGTTCCATCGTGCGTTGGAGGGGCTCAGCTGCGCGGGAGTTGCCGTCCGGGTGTGTCGGGGGCCAGTTCGCCGGTTTGCAGCCAGGTCAGAGCGATGGGCCATAGTGTGGCTTGGTATGCGCTGCGAAAAAAGGCGAAATGTCCGACTTGTTGTTCGCCGATGTCCTGCGGCTCGATGCGCAAGTGGGTTTTTGGCGCGTTGCTGAAGCAGTCGAGCAGGCGTTCGATGGCCGCAACCGTGCCGTAAGGGTCGTAGCTGATGCTGATCGCCAGGGTTTTAGCACGGACGTTGGCGAAGGGCATGTGGCCAGTTTTTGCCTGCATCGCTCGGCCGCTTGGGCGTCGTTCATAGCGCGGGGCAAGCGTGCTCCAGTCGCGCACGACACTCGCCGGCGTGTCTTCCAGCCGTCGGATAACCAGCCCGGATTCACCGAGTCCCGCTGCGCAGCCACCAAAAACAGAGTTGCGTGACGCAGCGCGGTCATGAAGAGCTATAGCGATAATCCATTCGCAAGAAATGGACGCAGGTACAATCCCGCGCCTCATGTTTTGTGACGTAAGGAAGCGCTGGTTTGAAAGGGATTTTGCGTACTGGCTCAGTAGCCAGTCTGGTTTTGATGTTGGCCGGTTGTGGAACGATGATCGGGCGATTGAACGGTGACTCTGCAGAGCCTTACTACAAAGGCGTCGATGGCAACTTGCACTTGCTTGGCGTGAGAGGAGGGGACGGCATGCCACATGCTGTCATCTGCTACTTCATGATCGTCTGCCCGCTGATTACGGTCGTATCTCTGCCGGTAGACGCTGCTTTGGACACGGTCTTGCTGCCGGTCGATTACGTCAACACTCTTTGAATGCGACCTGTGCTTAGCGTTGGCGCTTGCCTTTGGGTTTTTCCACAGGCTCCTGCACTTTGCGATAAACCCACAGCCCGAACACCCCGATAACCAGCAGAAATACAGTACCGATGCTTTGCCAAACGAACTCGAACCAAAACCGCCGAGGTTGCAGGGCCAGGGTGTAGGTGCTGCGCGGGCCGCGATTGTTGGTGGTGATGGAGCCAGTGACCCAGCTGTCGATCAGCATGTAGATCGATGCGCCGATGGCGAAAGCAATCATCACGGCAACGAACACTGTCAGCCAGTAAGTTGCGCGGCTTGGGCGATACGGCGGCGGATGGGGCAGTGGGATGCGCGTTCGTTTCTGGTTCATCGACGGGGTGACCCTCTTCCGTAAGGGGGGGGCAAGTTATCGCGAATCCAGAGGTCGATAACAGTCCTCATCAAATCGCAGGCATAAAAAAACCCTGAATCTTGCGATTCAGGGTTTTCGGTATTTGGTGCCCAGAGACGGAATCGAACCGCCGACACGGGGATTTTCAATCCCCTGCTCTACCGACTGAGCTATCTGGGCAACGGGGCGCATTAAAAGGGTTTTTCGGATTCTCGTCAACGACTTTTTTAAAATTTCTTAAATTAATTCCGTTGCTTACGATCCGACCCCCGATTTTGCGGGATTACTCGGCTGGCGGAACGTAGCCTTCGGCTTGGGCGTATTCCTCGCCGGAGAAGTACTTGTCCATTTCGCCCTGAAGATATTTGCGGTCTTCGGCGTTCATCATGTTCAGGCGTTTTTCGTTGATCAGCAGGGTTTGGTGGTTTTGCCAGTCAGTCCAGGCCTTGGCCGAGACGTGGTCAAAAATATCCTGACCTTTGGCGCCCGGGAACGGAGGGCGCTCCTGAGCGGGTAATTCTTGTTTGTACTTGCGGCACATTACGGTGCGGGTCATGGCGACTCTCCTGCATTCAATACGGCGGCCGCGCGTTCGAGCAAGGTTTTGACCGGGGCGGCGAGGCCCAGGCGCGGCGGGGTGGCGAGGTTATACCAGAGCCAGTCGGCCTCGGCCACGTGATGGCTGGCCTCCTGTACCTGAACCAGCCAGGGTTCGATGGATAACTGGAAGTGGCTGAACGTGTGGACAAGATCGGGCAATGCTTGTTGCTCGCCCAGCGCCAGTGAGTGTTGATCGGCCAGATGTTGCAGGTCGTCGAGGTTATCGAGTTCCGGCAGGCTCCACAAACCGCCCCACAAGCCTGTGGACGGACGGCGATAAAGCAGAATCGCACCGTCGCCATTGGCGAGCATCGGCATCAGCGTGCGTTTCTGCGGGATGGCTTTGCGTGGCTTGGGAATCGGATAGCGCGTCTCCAGACCCAGCATGTGCGCCTCGCAGCCACGTTCCAGCGGGCACAGCAGGCAACTCGGCTTGCTGCGCGTACATAGCGTCGCACCGAGATCCATCATTGCCTGAGTGTAGGCGTTGACCCGATCGTGCGGCGTAAAGCGCTCAGCGTTGGCCCAAAGCTGTTTGGCGACCTTCGGCTCGCCCGGGTAACCCTCTTGCGCGGTAAAGCGCGCCAGCACGCGTTTGACGTTGCCATCGAGGATCGGCGCGCGCAGGCCCATGCTGATGCTCGCAATCGCACCGGCGGTGGACAGACCGATGCCCGGCAAATCCGTGAGCTTTTCGACGTCGCGCGGAAACTCGCCACCGTACTGGCTGACAACGATTTTTGCGGTCTTCTGCAAATTGCGCGCGCGGGTGTAGTAACCCAGGCCCGTCCACAGGTGCAGCACTTCGTCTTCCGGCGCTTCGGCCAGGGCTTCGACGGTCGGCAGCGAGGCCATGAAACGGTCGAAGTAATTGAGCACGGTGCTGACCTGCGTCTGCTGCAGCATGATCTCCGACACCCACACCCGATACGGGTTGATGTCTTGCTGCCAGGGCAGATCGTGGCGGCCGTGGCGGTCGAACCAATCCAGCACCGCCGTGGAAAACTGCTCCGCTTTCATCGCTTGAACAGCCCCTTCAATGCGTTTTTCAATTCCGGACTGACCTTGTCGCCCAGTTTCTCTTCAATTTTCTCGCTGAGCTTGTCGCCGGCCAGTTTGGTCGCGACCTGGCCGAGTCGTTCGTTGTCGATGCGACAAGCCTTGGCGCCCAGTTCCAGAGGGCCACGGCAGCGCAGCGGCCATTCGATACCGACGAATTTGTCACCGACCTGACAGGCCGGGTCGGGCATGGCGCTGGTGTCGCCCTCGACGATGATGCCGACGCGGTAATCCATGCCCAGTACGCGCAGGTCGATGTCGCCGTCGCCGTTGACGGTCATGCCGGGGATGCGCACTTTCAGGTCGGGGTTGCTGGCGATGCCGTTGCGCATCGTCAGGTTGCCTTTGAGCTCCTGGAACGGTGTGTCCTTGCCCCGTGGCTCGCCGCTGAGGGTTTTGCGGTTGAGGGTGGCGATGCCTTTGCACAGTTGTTGTTCAAGGTTGGCGTTGAGCAGCACGCCGTTGTTGATCACGAAACTGGCGTTGCCGTTGAGTGAGTCAATCAGCGCCTGTTGGCTGTTGCCGCTGCCAGTGACGTTGCTGTTGAGGGTCACGAGACCTTTGACCGGGGGGTTCTTGCCTTGGCTCTCAAGGATTTTTTCCACCGGGACACGGTTGATTTTGGTCTGCATGTTCAGCACTGGCGTGCTCGGACGGACGTCGAGTGTGCCTTTGGCTTCGAAAGTGCCGTTGTACAGTTCGCCGCTCAGATTGTTCAGGGTCAGCAGGCCGCCTTGGCCGGTGGCCTTGAGCGCAGCGTTCTGGATGGGCAGTTTGTCGAGCGTCAGTTGGCCGAAGGTCAGGTCGGCATTCACGTCGAGCTTGGCCAGACGTTCCACCGGCAGCAGGCGCTCGGTGCTCCAGGCGCTTTTGCTCGGTTTGTCCGGCAGTGGCGTCGTGCCGGCGCCGGCCACGGCATTGGCTTCGGTACTGGCGACTTCAGCCTGACGCACTTGCGTGGCGCTATTGGCCTGAGCCGATTTCGGCGGCAGGTAGCGGTCAACGTTGAAGGTGTCAGCCTTGAGCGTCGCCCGCAGCGATTGCTTGGCAAAGTCGTCGACGGCGATTCGGCCGCTGAAGCTGCTGTCGTCTAGTTTCAGGTTGATGTTGTCGAACGCGACGCTGGTTGGCGTAGCGGACACGCGGCTGACCAGTTCGACCTTGCTCAGGCTGCCTTCGGCCATGGCTGGCAGTGTCTGGCCGATGCTGTCGACGAATTTTGCCAGATCGAACTGGGCGATCGAGAGGCCGCCAGTGATCTGTGGGGTCTTGTCGAGGTCGTTGGCTTTCAGTTCGCCCAAGGCGCGCAACTGGTTGGCGGAGATTTTGATCCCGGTCCATTCGGCGACGTTTGCTGCTTTATCGAGCAACATCTGGCCCTGAGCGGCGAAGGTCATGGCTTTGCCATGCAGCGGATCGCCGGTCAGTTCGCCAGAGAGCTTCAGGTCTTCGAACTTGTAGCGTTGCAGGGCACGTTCGATGCGCAGTTCGCCATTGAGCTCGGTGCGTATCCGCAGCACGGGCTGATTGGTGCTGAGAAATGCGGTGGCCTTCAGCGGAATATTGGTCGAATCGTGCACCGCGCCGGTGCTCAACTGGATGCTTTCGGCGCTGAACTGCTTGCCGGTCTGCTCGTCGTTGTACTCAACGCGGGCGTTATTGACGGTCAGGCTGTCGATGTCGAGCCGGATCGGCTGCGGCGGTTTTTCCGCTTTGGCGGTTGTCTCGGCAGCGGGTTCGCTGGCAGGCGGCGGGCTACCGGCAGGTGCGGCGGCAGTCGGCAGCTTGCCGATGTCTTCCCAGTTGCCGTGGCCGTTCTTGTCGCGGTTCAGGCGCAGGTTCAGGCCTTCGACGCGTACATCGCTCATCTGCACTTCGCGGCGCAGCAGCGGCAGCACGCGCACGGACAGGCCGAGCATCTGCAGGTCAGCAAACGGTTCGGCAGGTTTGATTAAGGTCGCAACGCTGGCGTCGTGCAATTCCAGCCCGAGCCACGGGAACAGGCTCCAGCCGATATCGCCATTGAGCGTCAGCTCGATGTGGGCCTTGTCGCGGGCTATCTGGCGGATCTCGTCTTTGTAGTCATTGGGATCAAAGAGGTGGGTCAGGGCAAAACCTGCCGCCACAATGATCAGCAACAGCCCGAGAAGTACCAGACCCAGGATTTTGCCGAACGCTTTCATGGGCGAGTCCTTGTAGTTAGTCGAATTCGTAATTTAGCCGGGGAGTATAGCGCCGCATCTGCCCGGTTCGGTGTGAAGCTATGTTGCCAACACCTCCAGCGGCACAGGCAGCGTGGCGGCGATGGCCTGAGCTTAAAGGTGTTCGGCGGGTGCCGGCAGGCGCAGTCCGGCCCCCGTTTGCGACGCCATTTTCTGCGCTTGGTTCACCCATCGTTCAGCGACGCCACGGCGTCGGGTAACTTTTCGCACGCACAAATGGGACAGATATCAGACGCTGCCGTGGCTCTGCAGGCGTCCCGTGCCGAGTAAGCGGTCATTGAAACGTCCGGCAATAAATGAACCACCAGCCAGGCGCTTTCGATCAGATGAGCTCTCCCGGAAAACGGCGCGAACAGCCATGCGGGAGCATCGCGGTAGATTTTCTGCAAGTCCTGCTGACCCTGATAACTGGGGTTTTCAAGCGTTTGAAGGATGACCGGCATGGCGTTACCCGTGAGAAATGCTTTGTGCAGGACATCAGAAGACTGAAAAAAGGTGATATCAGTTTGGTTTTTCTGTCATCTGCAAATGGTAACCTTCGCGCGTTCGTCCGTCCTTCTGCGACTTAACGTCGCGCCTTCAAGGAGCTTCACCTTAAAAAAGGTCGTGCCTGCGTGCATAAGGCCGAGGGTGAGCAGTGGCTGACGAACCATTCTAATAATTGGGGGATACACAATGAGCACGAGCATAACGGCGGACGGCTTCAAAGCCGACCAGCCCGCGTTCCTGTCCAAGGAACGCATCATCGCCAAGCCGGGTTTCAACCGCTGGCTGGTTCCACCGGCCGCATTGGCCATCCACCTGTGCATCGGCATGGCCTACGGCTTTTCGGTGTTCTGGTTGCCGCTGTCCAAGGCGCTGGGCATTACCGCTCCGGTGGCTTGCGCGCCGGACATGAGCTTTATCGCACAAGTTTTTTCCTCGCAATGCGACTGGCCGATCTCGATGCTCGGCTGGATCTACACCCTGTTCTTCATCTTCCTCGGCTGCTCGGCAGCGATCTGGGGTGGCTGGCTTGAACACGCCGGGCCGCGCAAGGCTGGTGTTGTATCGGCGTTGTGCTGGTGCGGTGGTCTGCTGATTTCGGCGCTGGGTATTTATACCCACCAGATCTGGCTGATGTGGATCGGCTCCGGTGTGATCGGTGGTATCGGCCTGGGTCTGGGCTATATCTCGCCGGTGTCGACCCTGATCAAGTGGTTCCCGGACAAGCGCGGCATGGCGACTGGCATGGCGATCATGGGTTTCGGTGGTGGCGCGATGGTGGGGGCACCGTTGGCAACGGCACTGATGAGTCACTTCGCCTCGCCTGAAAGTGTCGGTGTGTGGCAAAGCTTTGCGGTCATGGCAGCGATCTACTTCGTGTTCATGATCGGTGGCGCCCTGGCCTACCGCGTACCGCCAACTGGCTGGAAGCCTGAAGGCTGGACCGCTCCGGCGAAAAAAGCCTCCAACTCGATGATCACCCACCGTCATGTACACGTGAATGTGGCGTGGAAAACCCCGCAATTCCGTCTGGTGTGGCTGGTGCTGTGCCTGAACGTGTCGGCGGGTATCGGCATTCTCGGCATGGCTTCGCCGCTGCTGCAGGAAGTATTCGGCGGCAAGCTGCTGGGTGTTGACGTGCCGTTTGGTCAACTGGACGCCGGGCAACTGGCTTCGATTGCCGCGATTGCTGCCGGTTTCACCGGTCTGCTGAGCCTGTTCAACATCGGCGGACGGTTCTTCTGGGCCTCGTTCTCGGACTACCTGGGTCGCAAAAACACTTACTTCGTGTTCTTCGCCCTCGGTTTTGCGCTGTACGCGCTGATCCCCAACCTCGGCCACCTGGGCAACGTTGCGCTGTTCGTGGCGGCGTTCTGCATCATTCTGTCGATGTACGGCGGCGGCTTCGCGACCGTTCCCGCGTATCTGGCCGACCTGTTCGGTACGCAGATGGTCGGTGCGATCCACGGTCGTCTGCTGACTGCCTGGGCCGCGGCCGGCGTACTCGGCCCGGTGCTGGTGAACTACCTGCGTGAGTATCAGTTGAGCATCGGCGTTGAACGCGCCGCCGCTTACGACATCACTCTGTACATCCTCGCCGGCCTGTTGGTCTTGGGCTTCCTGTGCAACCTGATGGTGCGCCCGGTGGCCGACAAGTACTTCATGACCGACGCCGAACTGGCTGCCGAACAGGCTCTGGGGCACGACAAAGGTGCTGATGGGACCACCGTTCTGGAGTGGAAGGCCGCACCGGGCAGCAAGCCGCTGGCGATTGCTGCGTGGCTGGCGGTAGGTATTCCGTTGGCGTGGGGTGTGTGGGTGACCCTGCAAAAGACAGCGGTACTGTTTCACTGAGTCAATGGCCTGAGAGATCTCAGGCCAGCACTTACTTCTGTGGGAGCGGGCTTGCTCGCGAAGGCGTTCTGTCCGTCGACATCAATGTCGGCTGATCCAGCGCTTTCGAGAGCAAGCCCGCTCCCACAGTTGTTTTGGGGTGCCTGTAATGGCTTGTATGGACATGTCTACCCGCGACAGCCGGGGGTTCTATCCGTCAGCCATATTGCGTCTCGTGTTTCTGTTTCGGCCCCGCGTGCCTATAATGGCTGCCTTTTTCGCCCAATGATTTTGCGGAGCTGGTGATGGCCGAACGTAAGGCTTCTGTCGAGCGCGACACTCTGGAAACCCAGATCAAAGCCTCGATCAACCTTGATGGCACCGGAAAGGCCCGATTTGATATCGGTGTTCCTTTTCTTGAGCACATGCTGGATCAGATCGCCCGTCACGGGTTGATCGACCTGGATATTGAATGCAAGGGCGATCTGCATATCGACGACCACCATACGGTGGAAGACGTCGGTATCACCCTCGGCCAGGCCTTCGCCAAAGCCATCGGCGACAAAAAAGGCATCCGTCGTTACGGCCATGCCTACGTGCCGCTCGATGAAGCGCTGTCGCGTGTGGTGATCGACTTCTCCGGCCGTCCAGGCTTGCAGATGCATGTGCCATACACCCGCGCCACCGTCGGCGGCTTCGACGTTGACCTGTTTCAGGAGTTCTTCCAGGGCTTCGTCAATCACGCATTGGTCAGTGTGCACATCGACAACCTGCGTGGCACCAACACTCACCACCAGATCGAAACCGTGTTCAAGGCTTTCGGCCGCGCGCTGCGCATGGCCGTCGAGCTGGATGAGCGCATGGCCGGGCAGATGCCATCGACCAAAGGCGTTCTGTAATGCAGACGGTTGCAGTGATCGATTACGGCATGGGTAACCTGCACTCGGTGGCCAAGGCCCTCGAGCACGTCGGTGCCGGCAAAGTGCTGATCACCAGCGATGCGGATGTGATCCGCGAAGCCGACCGCGTGGTGTTCCCCGGCGTCGGCGCGATTCGCGATTGCATGGCGGAGATCCGTCGCCTCGGCTTCGACTCGCTGGTGCGTGAGGTCAGCCAGGATCGTCCGTTCCTCGGCATCTGTGTCGGCATGCAAGCCTTGCTCGACACCAGCGAAGAGAACGACGGCGTCGACTGCATCGGCCTGTTTCCGGGCGCGGTGAAGTTCTTCGGCAAAGACCTGCATGAAGACGGCGAGCACCTGAAAGTCCCACACATGGGCTGGAACGAAGTGAAGCAGAAGGTCAGCCACCCCCTGTGGCATGACATTCCGGACATGGCGCGTTTCTACTTCGTGCACAGCTACTACATCGCCGCCGCCAATGCGCGGCAGGTGGTCGGTGGTGGTCATTACGGCGTTGATTTCGCTGCGGCGCTGGCCGATGGCTCGCGTTTCGCCGTGCAGTTCCACCCGGAGAAGAGCCATACCCATGGCCTGCAATTGCTGCAGAACTTCGCCGCGTGGGATGGTCGCTGGTAAATGGCCGTCAAGAAATCCAAACCGCCGATCCTGACCCTCACTCCCGAGCAGGAGAGCGAGGCCAGTCACAAGATCAAGCGGTTCATGGAGGATCGTTTCGAACTTGACCTCGGGTCATTCGAGGCGGCGGAGATTCTTGAGCTGTTTACCCGTGAAATCGCTCCGCACTATTACAACAGGGCGATTTTCGATGTGCAGACCCACCTCAAAGAGCGGTTTGAAAGCATCGAAAGCGACCTGTGGGCGCTCGAGAAAAACTGATTTCCGAGCCTAGCTGAACATTCAAATTTGAAGGTTTGCCAGATGCT
>NZ_JBIUWM010000061.1:12886-34235 GCF_044743445.1 Pseudomonas sp. NPDC087615
CACCTTATTTAATATCTTTCGGGGTAATAATCAGCATCTGACAAACCACCAAATTGCATTGTCCCGCTGGGCTCGCAAATCATTTTTGAAGTTTTGCCAGTTGCTGATTATTCCCGCTATCGATCTTAAAGACGGTGCCTGCGTACGTCTGCGCCAGGGCCGCATGGAAGATTCCACAGTGTTCTCCGATGACCCGGTGAGCATGGCTGCCAAGTGGGTGGAGGGCGGTTGCCGCCGTCTGCATCTGGTCGATCTCAATGGCGCGTTCGAAGGCCAGCCAGTCAATGGCGAAGTGGTCACCGCCATCGCCAAGCGCTACCCGAACCTGCCGATCCAGATCGGCGGCGGCATTCGTTCGCTGGAAACCATCGAGCACTACGTCAAGGCGGGCGTGAGCTACGTGATCATCGGCACCAAAGCCGTTAAAGATCCGGCGTTCGTCGCTGAAGCCTGCCGCGCGTTCCCGGGCAAGATCATCGTTGGCCTCGACGCCAAAGACGGTTTCGTCGCCACTGATGGCTGGGCTGAAATCAGCACCGTGCAGGTGATTGATCTGGCCAAGCAGTTCGAAGCCGACGGCGTGTCCTCGATCGTTTATACCGACATCGCCAAAGACGGCATGATGCAGGGCTGCAACGTACCGTTTACTGCCGCGCTGGCTGCTGCGACGAAGATCCCGGTGATCGCTTCCGGCGGTATCCACAATCTGGGTGACATCAAGTCGCTGCTCGACGCCAAAGCGCCGGGCATCATCGGTGCAATCACTGGCCGGGCGATCTACGAAGGCACCCTCGACGTCGCTGAAGCGCAAGCTTTCTGCGATTCGTATCAAGGCTGAGGACTGACCATGGCGCTGGCCAAACGCATCATCCCTTGCCTGGACGTGGACAACGGCCGGGTCGTCAAAGGTGTGAAGTTCGAAAACATCCGCGATGCCGGTGACCCGGTGGAAATTGCCCGTCGCTATGACGAGCAGGGTGCCGACGAGATTACCTTTCTCGACATCACCGCCAGCGTCGATGGCCGCGACACCACGCTGCATACCGTCGAGCGCATGGCTAGCCAAGTGTTCATTCCGCTGACCGTCGGCGGTGGCGTGCGTACCGTGCAGGACATCCGCAACCTGCTCAACGCCGGTGCCGACAAGGTGTCGATCAACACCGCGGCGGTGTTCAACCCGGAGTTCGTCGGCGAAGCCGCGCAGCATTTCGGCTCGCAGTGCATCGTCGTCGCCATTGACGCGAAGAAGGTCTCGGGCCCGGGTGAAACCCCGCGCTGGGAGATCTTCACCCACGGCGGTCGCAAGCCGACCGGTCTCGACGCGGTCGAGTGGGCGAAGAAAATGGAAGGCCTGGGTGCCGGCGAGATCCTGCTGACCAGCATGGATCAGGACGGCATGAAAAACGGTTTCGACCTCGGCGTGACCCGTGCCATCAGCGATGCACTGGGTATTCCGGTGATCGCTTCTGGCGGCGTCGGCAACCTGCAGCATCTGGCCGACGGCATTATTGAAGGCCACGCCAGCGCTGTGTTGGCGGCGAGTATTTTCCACTTCGGCGAATACACCGTGCAGGAAGCGAAAGCGTATATGGCCAAACGCGGCATTGTGATGCGCTAAACCGTACAGGCCAGTGGACAGCATGGCGTACCCAAGGCACTCTTGGGCACGCCATGGATTCCGGTAGCCCGACATGATCAAACGCCTGCTTCTTGTTCTCGCCAGTGCCTCTGTGTTGTTGCTCAACTCGGCCCGGGCCGAAACCAGTCCCGACACCGATCTGGTGCTTCTCACCGAAAACTTCCCGCCTTACAACATGGCGAAGAACGGCAAGAACTTCGCCCAGGGCGAGAACATCAACGGTATCGCTACCGATATCGTGCGCGAGATGTTCCAGCGTGCCGGCATTACTTACAGCCTGACCCTGCGCTTCCCTTGGGAGCGAGTGTACAAACTGGCGCTGGAAAATCCCGGATACGGTGCCTTCGTGATGGCGCGACTGCCGGATCGCGAGAGGCTCTTCAAATGGGTCGGCCCGATCGGCCCCGACGACTGGATCATGTTGGCCAAGGCTGACAGCAAGATCACCCTCGAAACGCTCAATGACGCACGCAAGTACAAGATCGGCGCCTACAAGGGCGACGCGATTGCCGAGACGTTGACCAAACAAGGCTTGAAGCCGGTGGTCGTACTGCGCGATCAGGACAACGCCAAGAAGCTGGTCAGCGGCCAGATCGACCTGTGGGCTACGGGTGATCCTGCCGGGCGTTATCTGGCGCGGCAGGATGGTGTGAGCGGACTCAAGACCGTGCTGCGCTTCAACAGTGCGCAGTTGTATCTGGCATTGAACAAAGATGTCTCGGACGAAGTCGTTGCCAGGCTTCAGGCCGCACTGGACCAACTGCGCAAAGAAGGCGTGGTGGACGACATCATGGCGCGGTATCTGTAGCCGTCGGCAATTCTGGCTCGGGTAACGGGGCGGCGGGTTCGTCGTTTGTTGCCTGAGTGTCGATGGTCATTTCCGCTTCTGGTTCCTGCTCGGGAACGACAATGACTTCAGGCTTTTCAGGTACGTACTGGCTGATGTGCAAGCTGTTGCCATCGGTGTAACTGAAACCACTGGTCACCGGTGTGCCATCGGTACGCAGCAGTCTGTAATCGCTCTGAATCAGGTAAATCGCCACGGACTTTTGTTTGTCCACGACCGCTACAACGTCAATGGCAACTGCGTTGAGCCATTCGTTCGAGTGTATTTCGCACTGGGTGAAATCATGGTTCAGCCTTGCCGAAAACAGGAATGGGTTGGGCAAGTTGGTTTGCCATTGAGCACCAAATTCGACAGAGGTGTTGTGGGTGAATGACCGCAGGCTTCCAGCTCGCTGCGCACGAGGCGCTACCCACCTGAACGTCCTGCTCTCGTTTTCGGTGTTGTGGGCATGGCCGACGAGCAAATACTGATCCGTGCGCTCCAGAAGATAGAAGGGCGATCCACTTAGCTGCTCGAGTGGCGACAGCAGAGGGTCTTTTATCGTGAACCACGGAAGTCTGGCGATATAAGTAGGCTGATCCGGTGCCTCTGGCTGGGTCGGTACTTCCCCGCAAAGCAGGGGGGCCGCAGGCTTCGGATTGACCGTGATCGGGATCTGCATGCGTAGCGAGTAGACGAGGAAATTCTCGGGTTTTGTGTAACCGGAAAATCCCACAAAGGTGCCGGGGGCCAGGTGGATTTCACCTGTTGCGGCGGTTGGCGGAACGGCATGCCAGGCGCTGATGCTTTGTCGTGCACCGCTCCCCTTGTCGTTCCATGCCGGTTCGCTGGTCGCTGACGCGATCACCAGATCGGCGCGGACACAACGAACAGCGTTGAACGAAGGTTTTTCGTGGTCGTTTGAACAGACCGAACCCAGCGCCACGTAGCCTTCGGGGGGGATCGGCCGCCAAATCGAGAGGTCTCTCTTCGATCTCGAACCTGCATCTTTCCAGATCAACTCGAAATCGTCAGGGCGGCGCAGTGCCTTGCCTTTGCTGGGGTCAGCGCTGGGTGTGTCAGCTTCGCGAGCCACAACCACCACCCTTTTTCCGTTGATATTGCCATGGCCGACAGCGGCAACATCGCCCAAGGGGAAATAGCCTGGCAGTAGGTCGGGGGCAGGAGTGGGGTGCCAGAACGCGGCCGGTTTTGTGCGCAGGCCGGCGGTATCCCAGACCCGGAGAAACTCCGTCGTGAAGTTGATCAGAAGGTTATCGATCTTTATGGAGTCAACCTGCCCTGCGGGCGAGGGGATTGGTTCGTGGGTCGTCATAGTCAATCCTGAAAGTAGAAAGGCGACTCAGCGGAGTCGCGACCTGTTGCAGGTCTCACTATCGGGAATTGGGCCAGGTGTCTGGCGGTAACTATGTATTGAGCAACGTATCAGGGTGTTACCGATAAATACCGTCTTTGCCATGGCCAACCATGGCGCGGTTACTGCGCACACTGATCATCTGCTTGATGTCGATCCACTCGATGCCCTGGGCTCTGAGTTTGGGCAGTTCGCGCTCCAGCACGGCGAGGGTCTGTGGATAAGGGTGGCCGATCATGACCGCCGAACCCTGCTTGCGGGCCAGGGTGATCGCAGTCTGCAACTGCGTGAAGATCGCCGCTTCAGTACGTTCGTCATCAAGGAATACATCCCGCGAAACACTCGCAAGATCAATCTTCTGTGCTTGTTGTGCGGCCACTGTCTGCGCGCTGGTGCGACTGTCGACGAAGAATTTGTGCCGGCGCTGCAACTCGCCCATCAGCCACGCCATCGCCGCCGGTTGGGATGTCATGCGGCTACCCATGTGGTTATTGATGCCGACCGCGTAAGGGACCTTTTTGAAGGCGGCGTTCAGGCGTTTCTCAAGTTCTTCGATAGGCAGTTCCGGAAGCCAGGCGTAGGGTCCGGTCGCGGGATCCATGGGCATGTGCAGGATAACGATCTTGCCAGCGCGATGGGCTTCGCGGGCAAACTCGGTGGCATGCGGCGTGTCGGGCATGATCGCGGTGGTCGCCGGGCCGGGTAGCGCAAGCACACGGCGATCCCGGGGCAGGTTTTGCCCCAGATCGTCGATGATCAGTGTCAGGTAGGCTTTGTGAGGCGTTGAGCTGGCGGGCTCTGCTTGCACAGCGCCCGCCAGACAGCACAACAGGACGAAGACGAAACGCAAAGACATCCTCAACGGCCGGACGTAATGCTCAGGCCTTTGAGCAGGCTCAGGGCCTGGGCCAACTGATAATCGTCATCCTGCGGCATGGCCTTGGCTTTTGTGCCGGATTTGGTCGGTTTGTCGGCGCCGCCGTTACCGTTGCTCAAGTGGCCTTGCAGATCGGCTTCCTTGAAGTAATCGCCATCCGCCTCATTGGTGATCTTCGCCTTGCGCACTTCGATGTCCGGGACGATGCCCTGAGCCTGGATCGAGCGGCCGTTTGGCGTGTAGTACAGGGCAGTGGTGATCTTCAGCGCGCGGTCGTTGTTCAGCGGCAGTACGGTCTGTACCGAACCTTTGCCGAAACTGGTGGTGCCCATGATCACGGCGCGTTTCTGATCCTGCAGGGCGCCGGCGACGATTTCCGAGGCCGAGGCGCTGCCACCGTTGATCAGCACGACCATCGGCACCGCTTCGCTTTCGTCCTTGCCTGTGGCGGAGAAGCGCAGTTCGGAGTTGGCGATCCGGCCTTTGGTGTAGACGATCAGGCCTTTGGTGATGAAGTGGTCGACCACTTCCACCGCCGCCTGCAGCACGCCACCTGGGTTGTTACGCAGGTCAAGAACGATACCGCTGAGCTTCTTGCCATTGTCCTTGCGCATCTTGATCAGGGCCTTGGAAACCTCTTCGCCGGTCTTGACCTGGAACTGGGTGATGCGAATGTAGCCATAGCCCGATTCCAGCAACTGCGCCTTGACGCTCTTCACTTGAATCACCGCGCGCGCCAGGGTCACGTCGAACGGCGTCCCGCCGTCGCGCACCAGGGTCAGGGTGATTTTCTGGCCGATCTTGCCGCGCATCTTGTCCACGGCTTCGGTCATGGTCTGGCCGCGAGTCGGCTGGCCGTTGATCTTGACGATGAAGTCACCGGCCTTGATACCGGCCTTCGATGCGGGCGTGTCGTCGATAGGCGATACGACTTTGATGAAACCGTCTTCGGAGCCGACTTCGATACCCAGACCGCCGAACTCACCGCTGGTGCTTTCCTGCAATTCCGTAAAGTCTTCAGGACCCAGATAGGCGGAGTGCGGATCAAGATTGCTGAGCATGCCCTTGATGGCGTTTTCCAGCAGCGTCTTGTCGTCCACCGGCTCGACATAAGCGGCTTTGATCCGGTCCATGACCTCGGCAAAGGTGCGCAACTCTTCCAGCGGCAGCGGGGCCTTGGAGGTCGCGGCAGTGCCTGCCGGAGCGATGACCGGGGCCGGCTGAGCGGCGAACGCCAGAGGCGCGCCGATCACCAGGGCGATCGTCAGGGCCAGCGAGGTAAGACGGGACAAATGCAGCATGTCGAACGAACTCCTAAAGTTGGTGACTCAACGCCTATCCTTGCGCGCGGCACCATTGCGCCGGATCACTCGGGTGACCCTGCTGACGAATTGCGAAATACAGTGCGGGTGTGTCCTGGCCGCCACTATTACCCACAGTGGAGATGGACTCACCGGCTTTTACCACGTCACCGGCTGACTTGAGCAGGGTCTGGTTGTGACCGTAAAGACTCAGAAACCCGTTGCCATGATCGAGGATCACCAGCAGCCCGGCACCGCGCAACCAGTCGGCGAACACCACGCGCCCGCCATGCACGGCATGCACCTGGCTGCCGGCGGAGGCGCTGATCATCACGCCGTCCCATTTGGTGCGGGCATCATCGCCACGGCTTTCACCGAAGCGTGCCAGCAGTCGACCATCAACCGGCCAAGGAAGTTTTCCCCGGGTTGCAGCAAAAGGGCCACCGAAGGTCTCTCCACTGCTGGAAACCAGGGTGCCGGAGGTTGATCTGGCGGGTTTTCGTGGGGCGTCGCTGTTTTCAGCTTGCGCCTCACGCAAACGCTTTTTTTCTGCTTCCTGCTGGGCGATCAGCGCTTTGTGTCGCGCCTCTTCTGCCTCACGGGCCTGGCGGGCCAGAGTTTCTTCAATGGTTTTAAGGACTTTAGACAGGTCTGCCTGATCTTGCTCGCGAGCGGCGAGTTTCTGATCGCGTGCTTTCACGTCGTCGTTGAGTTTGGCGAGGACTTGCTGGCGTTCATTGCGGACTTTTTCCAGCTCTTCGCGCTGGGTGTCCAGGCTGCTTTTCTGTACCAGCAACTGCGCTTGTTGCATGGCGATGTCTTTTTCGACACTGGCCAGTTGGCGCAGGGTTTCATTGAAGTTCTTCAACTGCTCCAGGCGGGCCTGGCTCAGATAATCGTAATAGGTGAGGGTACGGGCGAATTTTTCGGGATTCTGCTGGTTGAGCAGCAGTTTGAGATATTCCTGGCGACCGTTCTGGTAGGCCGCTCGGGCCTGGATCGCGATCAGTCGCTGCTGTTCAGTGCGCGCGCTCTGGAGTTTTTTTTTCTCCTCATCGAGCCGCTGCAGCTCGGATTCGCTCTTGCGCAGTTCTTTCTGCAGGGCATCGACTTGCTTCTGCAGCTTGCCCATCTCGGTTTCGGTGCCCTTGAGCTCTTTCTGCACGCCGGATTTTTCTTCCTGGAGCTTGCCCAGCAGCTTTTTCAGCTCGGCAATGTCCTGACGCGTGGCGTCCAGTTGCTGTTGGGTTTGCGCGCGCTCGTCAGCGAAGGCCGTTTGGAGCAGGCATGTCAGAGCAAGGGCGATCAGGACGCGAAGCATAGGGGCGGGCGGTACCAGGGTAAGGGACGGCCTAGTATGCCCGCCCGACGCTGCAAAAAAAACGCCCAATTGGGGCTGTGTGATAACTGGAGCCGATTCGCTATTGAAAATAGCGCAAAACCAATGTGGGAGCGGGCTTGCTCGCGAATACGGTGTGTCAGCAGCGTTGATGTTGACTGACACTGCGCATTCGCGAGCAGGCTCGCTCCCACAGGGTTTTGCGGTGCCTTGGCTATTCGTGGCTTATACCAGAATCGACGTCCCCGTCATTTCAGCGGGTTTTTCCAGGCCCAGCAGTTTCAGCATGGTCGGCGCCACATCCGCCAGCACGCCGCCTTCACGGACCGTGAGGTGGCGCTTGCCGACATAAATGAACGGCACTGGCTCGGTGGTGTGCGCGGTGTGCGCCTGGTGGGTTTCTTCGTCGGACATTTTTTCGCAGTTGCCGTGGTCGGCAGTGATCAGTGCTTCGCCGCCGACCCTTTCCAGTGCTTCGACGATGCGGCCGACGCAGGTGTCGAGGCATTCAACTGCCTTCACCGCCGCGTCGAACACGCCACTGTGGCCGACCATGTCGCCGTTGGCGTAGTTGACCACGATCACGTCGTAACGCTGGTTTTCGATGGCGTCGACGATGCGATCGGTCACCTCAGGCGCGCTCATTTCCGGCTGCAGGTCGTACGTGGCGACTTTCGGCGACGGGATCAGGATGCGCTCTTCGCCGGGAAACGGTTCTTCGCGACCGCCGGAGAAAAAGAAGGTCACGTGCGCGTATTTCTCGGTTTCAGCGATGCGCAGTTGGGTTTTACCGTTTTTCGCCAGATAGTCGCCTAGCACGTTTTCCAGGCTGCCGGGGGCGAAAGCCGATGGTGCCGGAATGCTCGCGGCGTACTGGGTCAGCATCACGAAACCGGCCAGTTTGGGTTGGCGGGCGCGCTCGAATTCCTTGAAGTCGTCTTCAACGAACACGCGAGTCAGCTCGCGGGCGCGGTCGGCGCGGAAGTTCATGAACACCATCGCGTCGCCGTCTTCGACCTTCACCGGCTCGCCAATGGTGGTGGCTTTGACGAATTCGTCGCTCTCGCCGCGTGTATAAGCCGCCTCCAGGCCTTGCTGAGCGGTCGCAGCGTTGAATTCGCTGTGGCCGTCGACGATCAGGTTGTAGGCCTGGGATACACGATCCCAGCGGTTGTCACGGTCCATGGCGAAGTAGCGGCCGACGATGCTGGCGATGCGTCCCTTGCCGAGCGCTTTGAACGTCGCATCGAGCAGTTCGATCGACGAAGCGGCGCTTTTTGGCGGGGTGTCGCGGCCGTCGAGGAAGGCGTGCAGGTAGATTTTTTCAGCGCCGCGCTTGAAGGCCAGTTCGGCCATGGCGATCAGGTGATCCTGATGGCTGTGTACGCCGCCATCGGACAGCAGGCCCATGAAATGCACGGCTTTGCCGGCGGCCACGGCTTTATCCACTGCGGCGCAGAGGGTCGGGTTCTCGAAGAACTCGCCGTCGCGGATCGATTTGGTCACTCGGGTGAAGTCCTGATACACCACGCGACCGGCTCCGAGGTTCATGTGGCCGACTTCGGAGTTGCCCATCTGACCGTCCGGCAGGCCGACGTCCATGCCGCTGCCCGAGATCAAACCGTTTGGTACGGTGGCCCAAAGGTGATCGAGTACAGGCTTTTTCGCCGCATAAACGGCATTGGATTCGTGGCTGTCACTGTGACCGAAGCCGTCGAGAATCATCAGAACCAAAGGTTTAGGCGTGGTAGTCATGGAATCCACTCGTGGCTAATAAAGAAGGGGGAGATGGAAAAGGGAGTAGGAGTTTAAAGCGAAGTTCCGACGGCGTCACCGCCGGACGGGGTTTGGCCCACCATAGTGGCTGTGTATACTGGCCGACATTTTAACGCCCTGGAACCTCCTTCGATGGTTGCTCACCTGATTGAATTTGCCACTAACCACTACATTCTTGTCGGTATCTTCGTCGTACTGCTGGCTCTGCTGCTGGCGCACACGATGCAGGGCGGCGGTAAAAGCCTGAGCACCGGCGAGCTGACCGCGCTGGTCAATAAAGATGCAGGCGTGGTGGTGGACATCCGTCCGGCGAAAGATTACGCCGCTGGCCATATCGTTGGCGCGATCAACATTCCCCAGGACAAGCTGGTTGCTCGTATCGGCGAGTTGGAAAAACACAAGGCCAAGACCATCATTCTGGTCGACGCCCAGGGCCAGACCGCTGGCACCCACGCCCGCGAGCTGCTGAAGTCCGGCTTCACCGCCGCCAAGCTGTCCGGCGGGATTTCCAGCTGGAAAGGCGACAACCTGCCGCTGGTGAAGTGATATGAGCGAAGTCATCGTCTACTCCAGCGATTACTGCCCTTACTGCTCGCGAGCCAAGTACCTGCTGGCGAACAAAGGCGTGGCCTTCAAAGAGATCAAGGTCGATGGCAAGCCGCAGGTGCGCGCCGAAATGACCCAGAAAGCCGGACGCACGTCCGTGCCGCAGATCTGGATCGGCAGCAAGCACATCGGCGGTTGTGACGATTTGTATGCCTTGGAGCGCGCGGGCAAGCTCGACGCGCTGCTTAAGGCCTGAACGGCTGCACCCACGTACAGCACTCCCTAAAGACCCAAGATCAGAAAGGATCTGAGATGACTGACCAACAGAACACTGCAGCCAGCGAAGAAGAAACCGCACCGCAATTCTCCTTGCAGCGCATCTACGTACGCGACTTGTCCTTCGAAGCCCCGAAAAGCCCGGCGATCTTCCGCCAGCAGTGGGATCCGAGCGTCGGTCTGGATCTGAACACTCGCCAGAAAGAGCTGGAAGGCGATTTCTTTGAAGTCGTGCTGACCCTGTCCGTGACCGTGAAAAACGGCGACGAAGTGGCCTTCATCGCTGAAGTGCAACAGGCCGGTATCTTCCTGATCAAGAACCTCGACCCATCGTCGATGAGCCACACCCTGGGTGCGTTCTGCCCGAACATCCTGTTCCCGTACGCCCGTGAAACCCTGGACAGCCTGGTGACCCGTGGTTCGTTCCCGGCACTGATGCTGGCTCCGGTGAACTTCGATGCCCTGTACGCGCAAGAGCTGCAGCGCATGCAGGAAAGCGGCGAGACCCCGACCGTTCAGTAAACGGTTAAGCAACACCCATGTGGGAGCGGGCTTGCTCGCGAAAGCGGTGTGTCAGGCGACATTGATGTCAGCTGATACAGCCCCTTCGCGAGCAAGCCCGCTCCCACATTTGTTTTGCGGTGTTATTTGAAACCGTTCTGGCGCCAAGCTTCGTATACAGCGACGGCCACGGTGTTGGACAGGTTCAGGCTGCGGCAGCCTTCGCGCATCGGCAGGCGCAGGCGCTGCTCTGACGGCAGGGCGTCGAGTACTTCTGGCGGCAGGCCACGGCTTTCCGGGCCGAAGATGAACGCATCGCCCGGGACGAACGCGGCATCATGAAACGGTCGCGAGCCCTTGGTGGTAAATGCAAACAGCCGTGGATTGCCCAGGCTTTCCAGGCAACTGGCAAGGTCGGCGTGACGTTGCAGCGTGGCATATTCGTGGTAGTCGAGACCGGCCCGGCGCAAGCGCTTGTCGTCCATCTCGAAGCCCAGCGGTTCGATCAAATGCAGGTGGCAGCCGCTGTTGGCGCACAGCCTGATAACGTTGCCGGTATTCGGCGGAATTTCTGGTTGAAAAAGGATGACGTGAAACATGCACGGCTCCGAAGGTAAAGATGACGCGCATTCTACGCCGCAAGCGGACCCGCGTTCGAAACTATTCCCGCGGGTGATCGGTTCGCTGGCGATTGTCGGTTTGATGATCGGTTTGATGATCGGTCGCCTGACCACGCCGGATCCGAGCGTGCTGCAGCAGGTTGACGTCACCGACGATGGCTTGGTGGTGTGGTTCAACAACGAGCCCAAGTTGCACGGCGAGATCGTCGACGGTGCGGTGGCGTTGTTGTTTCAGGCTGAAGGCCGCGCGCAGAAAGGTCAGCTCAAGCTCAATGGCAAGGACGTGAACTGGCGTACGCGAGCGAGTGATGGTGGATTGTTGCTGACAGTGCTGGCGGCGCGGCCGCTGCAAGCAGACTGGGTCGGCCGCCGAGTCGATGACCGCTGGCGGCTGGAGATCCATCTCCGAGAGCAATAAAAGCGGGAATCCCTGACCTGCCTGTATCAGGGTTCCCAAAAGCGTGGGCGACGCTTGCACGTGCGGCCCGGTGTAAAGAGGGAACCCCCGGCCTGCCTGTACCAAGGATCCCAAAAGTGTGGGCTCGTCGCTTTGCGGTATGAGCCCGGTGTAAAGAGGGGAATCCCCGGCCTGCCTGTACCAAGGTCCCCGAAACGGGTGGTAAATCGAATCACCTGTAAGAGGTATTGCAGGGGGCGTGCCAGCTTTTAGTATTCGGAAATAGAAAAAATCCTCAGATACACGAAAGCCCCGTAATTCGGGGCTTTCGCGCTTCTGTAGCTTGGCGGTTTGAGTTTTGCCTGGGTGTTTTTTGAACAGGCTGCGATGCCCGATCACGGGTCAAAGTGCATTAGGTTGGTGCGTGTAGGGCTAAATGTGGGAGCGGGCTTGCTCGCGAAGGCGTCGTGTCAGTCACTATCACTTTTAATGAAACTCCGCTTTCGTGAGCCAGCCCACTCCCGCATTGGGTCGTGGCTGATCAGCCCTCATCCCCCTCATCCTCATCGCCACCATCGACCTTCATCCCCAACTCCTTGATCTTGCGTGTCAGGGTATTACGCCCCCAACCCAGCAACACCGCGGCATCACGCCGACGCCCGGCGGTATGTTTCAACGCTGTCTCGATCATGATCCGCTCGAACGCCGGCACCGCGCTGTCGAGCAGGCTCGACTGGCCACGCGCCAACGCCTGATCGGCCCACTGACGCAAGGCTTGCTCCCAGTTAGTCACCGGCGCCGAATCCTGCGGCAAGCTCAGTAGCTCCGGCGGCAAGTCGCTGATGTGCACTTCGCGCCCGGACGCCATCACGGTGATCCAGCGGCAAGTGTTCTCCAACTGGCGCACGTTGCCGCCCCACGGCAGGTTTTTCAGGTATTCCTCGGTCTCGCTCTTGAGCAGTTTCGGCTCGACCGCCAGTTCCTGCGCGGCGCGGCTGAGGAAGTGTTTGGCCAGGGTCGGGATGTCTTCGCGACGATCCGACAGCCGTGGAATGTGGATGCGGATCACGTTGAGGCGATGGAACAAGTCCTCGCGGAATTTCCCGGCATGCACCAGGGTTTCCAGATTCTGGTGCGTCGCGGCGATGATCCGTACGTCGACTTTGACTGGCACATGCCCGCCAACGCGATAGAACTCGCCGTCGGCCAATACGCGCAGCAGGCGAGTCTGGGTGTCGGCCGGCATGTCGCCGATTTCATCGAGGAACAGCGTGCCGCCGTCGGCCTGTTCGAAGCGTCCGCGACGCAGGTTGGCCGCGCCGGTGAAGGCGCCTTTCTCGTGACCGAACAGCTCGGACTCCATCAGATCCTTGGGGATCGCCGCCATGTTCAGCGCAATGAAAGGCGAGGCCGCGCGCGGGCTGTGGCGATGCAGAGCGTGGGCCACCAGTTCTTTACCGGTGCCGGATTCGCCGTTGATCAGCACGGTGATGTTGGAGTGGCTCAAGCGGCCGATGGCGCGAAACACTTCCTGCATCGCCGGCGCTTCGCCGATGATTTCCGGGGTGCGGGTCAGCGCCGGCACCACTTCCAGGCCTTGTTGCTCCTGCGCATGCTGATTGGCACGTTTGACCAGCGAAACCGCTTCATCAACGTCGAACGGCTTTGGCAAGTATTCGAACGCGCCGCCCTGATAAGAGGCGACGGCACTGTCCAGATCGGAGTGAGCGGTCATGATGATGACCGGCAACCGTGGATGCTGTTCGCGAATCCGCGCCAGCAGATCAAGGCCGCTGGCACCCGGCATGCGGATGTCGGAAATGATCACGTCCGGCTGCTGACGGGCCAGACGACTCATCACGCCGTCGGCGCTGTCGAAACTCTGGGTGGTCATGCCTTCTTGCTGCAGGGCCTTTTCCAGAACCCAACGGATAGAACGGTCGTCATCGACGATCCACACGGTTTCACTACGGCTCATGTCGATGTGGCTCCTTGTTCCAGTGGCAGAAAGATCGAGAACGGGGTGTGGCCTGGATGGCAGTCACACTCGATCAGGCCCTGGTGCTGGCTGATGATTTTCTGAGTAATGGCCAGGCCCAGCCCGGTACCGTCCGGACGGCCGCTGACCATGGGAAAGAAAATGGTTTCCTGGAGTTCCGCAGGAATGCCCGGCCCGTTATCGATGATCTCGATCTTGGTCACCAGGCGATGGCGGATATGGCCGATGGTGAACTGGCGCATGGCACGGGTGCGCAGGCTGATGCGGCCCAGGCGCAACTCGTTCTGGCTGCTGATCGCCTGCATCGCGTTGCGGACGATGTTCAGCACCGCCTGAATCATTTGTTCGCGGTCGATCAACACGTCCGGAATGCTTGGGTCATAGTCACGCACCAAAGTGATGCAGCCCTGACTTTCGGCTTCAACCAAATGCCCGACGCGCTCCAGGACTTCGTGGACGTTGCACATGGCCAGCGACGGCAGCTTGTTGGAGCCGAGCATGCGGTCGACCAGATTGCGCAGGCGATCGGCCTCTTCAATGATCACATTGGTGTAATCGCGCAGGCTGTCTTCCGGCAACTCACGGGCCAGCAATTGCGCTGCGCCACGGATGCCGCCCAGAGGGTTCTTGATCTCGTGGGCGAGGCCGCGCACCAGCATCTTGCTGGTTTCCTGCTTGGAAATTTGCGCCTCTTCCTTGGTGATCCGCAGCAAGCGATCACGCGGGTGGACTTCCAGCAGCAGAAGGGTCGCGCCGTTGCTGAGGATCGGCGTCACCGCGTAATCCACGGTCAACGTCTGGCCGGTGAGGGCGGTAAGCATCGCCTCGCGCTTGGTGAACGGATGCGCCTGTTCCACCGCCTGACGCAGTGAATTCAGCGCCTCGGTGGATTCGGTGAACAGCTCGCTGATGAACTGCCCATGGCTGCGCTGACCGCTGATGGCCAGCAGCATCTCCGCGGCCGGGTTCATGTACTCAAGGCGCAATTCGGCATCGAGCAGAATGGTGGCGGTGGTCAGGTTGTCGAGCAGCAAGCGTGGGATTGCGTCGCTAATAGTCATCAAGGCCTCTTTTGGGGGCGGAGCGTGCGCAAGAAACAAGCGTGTTTAGATGGAAAATGCAAAAACCAAACCAAGGCTCCGAAAAGAAGCGTTCAACCCCTGAAACGGGCGTTTGACGCTCGTTTGCGTGGCGCTTTGCCAGCTTTTGCGGGTACTTTCGAACCAAAATGGGTTGGAATGTGGGAAGTGTGCAGTTTTGTGCACCAATATAGTGCGCAAAGCGCAGCGGCGTTAGAAAAAACGCAGGAAAGGGTTTTTCGGTTCTTCAGGTTTGTCTTTCAGCGGACACTCCGGGCGCACACCGTAGTCCTCAGTAACGCAGGGTTTGACCTGGCGTTTCTGCGCCAGCGAGATGCGCAGCATGTGGAAGGGCTGGTTGGCGGTGCGCTCGACGGTGCGGCCCTGAGCATCAAGAATTTCTATCGAGAGGCTGTGGCTGCCACGGTCGATATTGCTCAGCGGAAAAACCGGGCTGACGCCGGGCTCGCCAGTGGCTTTGCCGTCCAACAGCAAGCGATACAGATGGCCCTTTTGCAAGCCGGGCTCGCTGGTGACGCTGACGATCAGCTCACCGGCACTGCTGCGAATTGTCGCGTCGGGCTCGGGCACCAGAACGCGCAGCATGTCGTAATGGAACGGTGGTTGTTCCGGCGATTTTTTCGCGGTGCTCATCGGCGCAGCAGCCGTAGGGTTAGCCGGCATGCGATTACTGGTGGACAGCGGCACACGCTTGGCGTTGCCGCGTGGCTGATCGGTGTAGACACGATTGCCCTGCGCATCGATATAAGTGAACACCTCGGCCGAAGCGTGCAGCGCCGTCATGGCCAGCACGGCGATCAGCCATGCACGGATCATGGCTTGTGCACCCGTTGCACGGTGAAGACTACTGGCGGGCTCTGCTGGATGATCGTTTCGCCGTCGATCACCTGCACGGCCAGACGATGCTCGCCACGGTCGACATTCACCAGTTGCAGGATCGGCACGTTGCTCGGCTGGCCGTAGGGTTGGTCGTCCAGCAGCAATCTCAATAGCTGTGGCGGTTGCAGGCGTGGCTTGATCAGCACGTTTACGGTAAAGGTGCCGTTGTTGGCGCGTAGGGCTTCTTCGGTGGGCAGGCCGGCGAGTTCGAGAATCTCGTAGGCACTGCGCGGTTGCTCACGGCTGTCAGAGGTTGGCGCAGCAGGTGCGCTCGGCGCTTGAGGCTTAACGCTGTTGAGCGGCGGCAGTTCCACGGTCTGCGCCTTCATGCCGTCCGGCGAATGATCGCTGTACACCGTGTTGCCGTTGGCATCGGTGTACTTGTAGATCTGCGAAGCGGCGGGCAGCGCGATCACCAGCAGCAGGAAGAGAAAACCACGACCCATGGATTCGACCGATCAACGATGAGAGTGGGTGCAGCATAGGCCGGGGGCGGCGGTAAGCCCAACCGGGACAACATCCGCTCACACAAACCGCCCGATTCTGAATAGCTTCTAACTGCTGAAGTTGAGCATGCGTTTCTGCTTGCCGACGGGCACGACGGGTTTTGGACACCCCTCTGGCCCGGGGTAGGTTTGCTTTCCGGTCTCGTCGTACTGCGTGGTGCAACCGACAGGCCCTTTGTCGTAAAACGCCCGGCTTTTTACCACGCCGTTACGGTGATAGCACAACTGCTCGCCGGTCAGGTCGCCCGCGTGCTCATAGGTTTTGACTTGTCGCTGATTGATCTTCAGCAGGCTGAAACCCACCCGATTCTTTTGGCATTCGATCTGCCCGTTGTCGTAATAACTAATGTCGGTGATATGGTCGTTATCGCCAATGATCGTCTCACTGGTCTTGCGACCGGTTTCATAGTTGTAGTCAGTGGAAGCTTGTCGATCTCCGTAGAGGAAGTCGGTCTCCGATGACAATTTGCCATGGGTGAAGTGTCGGGTTATTCCGCAGCGATCGACAGTCGGGTAGCCATCCTTGTCGAAACGGCACCAGTTGGACTCTTCATAAAGCACTTCCTGGTCATCGTATTGTTTCATCGAGCCGACAAAGCGGCGCAGCTCGAAACGTCCGACGGTGGCGGGAGTGCCGTCGCGCAAGAAGGTCAGATAGGGGCCTTCGCGCTCATCGTTGTGCCAGGTGATGTCATTGATCAGTGCGCTGCCGTCGCTGCTGTAATCCAGTGCGCGGCCTTCTTTCTTGCCGTTTTCGTAATGACGCAAGTTCAGCAGTTTGCCGTCGGCGTTATAGAACTCCTGGGTGCCGGACAATACATTGGCCTTGTAATGCTCGATCAGGATCAAGACACCATTGGCGTCGGTCTCTCGCAGTTCACCTTCTTTCTTGCCTGCTACGAAGTTAACGCTCTGGCTGTGGCCCTTGTCGGTCTTGAGAGTCCATGGGCCGCTTTTCAGATCGTTTTCGAAGGCACCGCTGCCGATCGCGGTCACCCATGGCCCTTCGCGCTTGTCGTTGCGATAGTTGCCGCGCTCGATAACGGTGCCAGTGATTTCTTCGCTCGGGCCATCGAGTACACCGTGCAGGTACGTCTGGAACCCCGTCGTGGTGTTATCGGAATCGCCATCGTCGAGGAACGTCCAGCGTCCCTCGCGTACGTTATCGACATACTGTCCGGTGTAGGCTTTCGAGTAGTCGGTCTCGGTCCATTCGCCCTGTCGTTTGCCCGCCACATAGTTGCCGCTGGCCGAATATTTGTATTCCTTGGCGAACGACCAGATGCCAGTACGCAGACCTTTTTCGTAAGCGCCCTGGGCACTGATCTCGCCGAAATTGAATGAAACCGACGGGCCAACCTCGCTGCCACTGAACGTGGCGGGCGCGGTTTCCCAAGCCACGCGACCCACTTGATAGTTATAGAGCCTGCGGTCGCCGTCGTTCACGGGCGTATCAATGCCGCGCCAGAACGTGACAGTGAGAATACGCCCGTTTTTCTCCTGATAGGTTTTCTTGAAGTAGTACTGATCCGTGCCAGGTCTGTTGATGTCCAGTGGCTTGCTTTGTTCATCGAAATAGCCGACCAGTGTTCCTGCGGTGAGATCGAGTTGGTCGAACTCGGCAATGCCCGACTGCTGGTAGTGGAAGCGGTAGTTGGCGGGTGTGACTCGGGCCAAGGCTTTTTTGACGGTCAAAGCGTCCAGCTGCTTCTGGCCAGCCGTGATGCGGTCGAGCGCTTTTTGCAGAGCCGTGACACGGCTGTAGAGATGATCGTTAGTGTCGTATTTGTAGGCGTAAAGCTTGTAGGCGGCCTTGTGCCGGAACAGCACGAATCGGGTTGGCGCCTCGCTGTCGAGCGACATGAGAAAAACCGATTCGATGGTCGCTTGGCCGAAGTCATCCAGTAACTGCGGGCTCGCCTCGGGCGTGTCGCAAATGCAGTAATAACCTTTGACGCCGCCAGCTTCTTTGATAAACGCCAGTGTCGCCGAGCTTTCCTGCAAACCCTGGATCAGCGGATGAGCCAGCGTTTTGTTTTCATAAAACTCGGCTGCGTTTACAGCCTGGCTGGTAAGGCCGGCCATCAGGGCCAGAGCCCATAACCACTTCATGCGAATCCCTTCGTCGAGACGCCAGTTTTGGCGCAGAAGCGGCGGATTATCCATGGATGCGCGCGCACAAAAAAGGCCTCCCAAAGGAGGCCTCTTTTTGTCACGCCGCGTAGCGCGGCGCTACCGGATCAGCAGCTGTAGTACAGCTCATATTCCAGTGGGTGTACGAAGGTGCGGACCTTGATTTCTTCTTCGGATTTATTCGCGTTGTTTGCTTCGATGATGTCGTCGGAGAACACGCCGCCCTTGGTCAGGAACGCACGGCCCTTGTCCAGCTCTTCCAGAGCTTCTTTCAGGCTGCCGCAAACTTGTGGGATCTCTTTCGCCTCTTCAGGCGGCAGGTCGTACAGGTTTTTGTCAGCGGCATCGCCTGGGTGGATCTTGTTCTGGATACCGTCCAGGCCGGCCATCAGCAGTGCTGCGAAAGCCAGGTACGGGTTGGCAGCCGGATCCGGGAAACGTGCTTCGATACGACGGCCGCGTGGGCTGTTGACATAAGGAATCCGGATCGAGGCGGAACGGTTGCGAGCCGAGTAGGCCAGCATGACCGGAGCTTCGAAGCCTGGCACCAGACGCTTGTAGGAGTTGGTCGCCGGGTTGGTGAAGCCGTTCAGCGCTTTACCGTGCTTGATGATGCCGCCGATGAAGTACAGAGCGGTTTCGGACAGGCCGGCATAGCCTTCGCCAGCGAAGGTGTTCTTGCCATCTTTGGCGATGGACATGTGAACGTGCATACCCGAACCGTTATCGCCGTACAGTGGCTTCGGCATGAAGGTCGCGGTGCGACCGTAAGCGTCGGCAACGTTGTGGACAACGTATTTGAGGGTCTGAACTTCGTCAGCTTTCTTCACCAGGGTGTTGAACTTGACGCCGATTTCGTTCTGGCCGGCAGTCGCCACTTCGTGGTGGTGAACTTCAACGGTCTGACCCATTTCTTCCAGTGCGTTGCACATGGCAGTACGGATTTCGTGGTCGTGGTCGAACGGCGGAACCGGGAAGTAACCACCTTTGATGCCTGGACGGTGGCCTTTGTTGCCGCCTTCGATGTCCTGGTCGGACATCCACGAACCTTGTTCGGAGTAGATCTTGAACATCGAGCCGGAGATGTCCGACTTGAACTTCACTTCGTCGAAGATGAAGAATTCTGGTTCTGGACCGGCGAAGACGGTGTCACCGATACCGGTGGTCTTCAGGTATTCCTCGGCGCGGTGAGCGATAGCGCGCGGGTCACGATCGTAACCTTGCATGGTCGACGGTTCGATGATGTCGCAGACCAGGATCAGGGTCGCGTCTTCGGTGAACGGGTCGAGCACGGCCGTTTCGTCGTCCGGCAGCAGGATCATGTCGGAGGCTTCGATGCCTTTCCAGCCAGCGATGGAGGAACCGTCGAACATCTTGCCGACTTCGAAGAAGTCGTCTTCCAGCGCATCGCGAGCCGGCATGGTCACGTGGTGCTGAGTGCCTTTGGTGTCCGTGAAGCGCAGATCAATCCACTTGACGTCATGATCTTTGATGAGTTGAACCGACTTCGACATAGTGTCCTCCGGGTGGCTTAGGGCTAGTAATGGATGCCCTTAATATGGGTGATGCCGGCGCGAATACTCTGCCAAGGCAACCTGCCTCACAAGGGAGCAAATTGCATGCCAGTGCCCCAGCATGGGTTTTTTGCCCCAAATTCACGCTTCTAAAGGTTCCAAACGTCTTAAAGGCGAAAATACTGCCCCTTAATGTAGCGCCTTAAATGAAAAATGACCTGTTTTGGTGCGAGCAAAACCTTCTGCACATTAACTGGTTAAACCTTGAGCAATTTCCGCTATAATCCGCGCCCCCCTTTTTCGGCTGGCCCAGCGCGCGCTGTTTTCATGAAACTAATCGTAAAAGTCTTCCCCGAGATCACCATCAAAAGCCGACCTGTCCGGACGAAATTTATCCGCCAGTTGGCCAAGAACATCCGCACCGTGCTCCGTGACCTGGACCCGGCCGTGGTGGTGAACGGTGTGTGGGACAATCTCGAGCTGGAAACCCGCGTTACCGACCCCAAAGCCTTGAAAGAGATGGTTGAGCGCCTGACCTGCATGCCCGGCATCGCGCACTTTCTGCAGATCGACGAGTACCCGCTGGGCGACTTCGACGACATCACCGAAAAGTGCAAACAGCACTATGGCGATGCGCTGGCCGGAAAGGTTTTCTCGGTGCGCTGCAAGCGCGCGGGCAAGCATGCGTTCAGTTCGATGGACGTTGAAAAATACGTCGGCAGCAAGCTGCGTCGCGAGTGCGGCGCTGCCGGAATCGACCTCAAAGCACCGCAAATCGAAGTGCGCATGGAAATTCGCGACAAACGGTTGTTTGTCATCCACAGCCAGCACAACGGCATCGGCGGTTATCCGCTTGGCGCACTTGAGCAGACCCTGGTTTTGATGTCCGGCGGCTTTGACTCGACCGTTGCGGCCTACCAGATCATGCGTCGCGGCCTGATGGCGCACTTCTGCTTCTTCAATCTCGGTGGTCGTGCCCACGAATTGGGCGTGATGGAAGTCGCGCATTTCATCTGGAAGAAGTACGGAAGCTCGCAACGCGTGCTATTTGTCAGTGTTCCGTTCGAAGAAGTGTTGGGAGAAATTCTCGGCAAAGTCGATAACAGTCATATGGGCGTCGTATTGAAGCGTATGATGTTGCGCGCATCCACGGCCATTGCCGACCGCCTGCACATCGACGCGCTGGTCACCGGTGAAGCGATCTCCCAGGTGTCGAGCCAGACGCTGCCGAACCTGTCGGTGATCGACTGCGTGACCGACAAACTGGTCTTGCGTCCGCTGATCGTCGCCCACAAGCAGGACATCATCGACACGGCCAACGAGATTGGCACCGCTGATTTCGCCCGGCACATGCCGGAATACTGCGGGGTCATTTCGGTCAATCCGAAGACCGCTGCCAAGCGTGGTCGCGTTGAGCATGAAGAGAAAGAATTCGACATGGCGGTGCTCGAGCGAGCGCTCGAGAACGCCAAACTGGTGCCGATCGATCGGGTGATCGACGAATTGGGCCAGGATTTGCAGGTTGAAGAAGTCGGCGAAGCGCTGGCTGGTCAGATCGTTATCGACATCCGTCACCCGGATGCCGCCGAGGATGACCCGCTGGAACTCGCCGCAATAGAAGTACAGACGATGCCGTTCTACGCAGTGAACGCTCGTTTCAAGGAGCTGGATCCGACTCGCCAGTACCTGCTGTATTGCGACAAAGGCGTGATGAGTCGCCTGCATGCTCACCATTTGCTCAGTGA
>NZ_JBIUWM010000062.1:0-33612 GCF_044743445.1 Pseudomonas sp. NPDC087615
AGGCACTGATTGCCGTTCACGGTAATGAAATTTTCGCCAGGGCACGCGAGAAAGGCGTGATCGTGGCGTTTGAAGCCGCGGTGGCCGGTGGCATTCCGGTGATCAAGGCGATCCGTGAAGGCCTGTCCGCCAACCGCATCAACTGGGTGGCCGGGATCATCAACGGCACCGGCAACTTCATCCTCACCGAAATGCGCGAGAAGGGTCGCACCTTCGAAGACGTATTGGCCGAGGCTCAGGCGCTGGGTTACGCCGAAGCCGATCCGACCTTCGACGTCGAAGGCATCGACGCCGCGCACAAGCTGACGATTCTGGCTTCCATTGCGTTTGGCATTCCGCTGCAGTTCGACAAGGCTTACACCGAAGGCATTACCAAGCTGACCACCGCTGACGTCAACTACGCCGAAGCACTGGGCTACCGCATCAAGCACCTCGGCGTGGCGCGCAGTACGGCTGCGGGCATCGAGTTGCGTGTACACCCGACGCTGATCCCGGCCGATCGCCTGATCGCCAACGTCAACGGCGTGATGAACGCGGTGATGGTCAACGGTGATGCTGCCGGTTCGACCTTGTTCTACGGCGCCGGTGCCGGCATGGAGCCAACGGCGTCTTCGGTCATCGCCGATCTGGTGGACGTGGTTCGCGCCATGACCAGCGACCCGGAGAACCGCGTCCCGCATCTGGCCTTCCAGCCAGACTCGCTGTCGGCCCATCCGATCCTGCCGATCGAAGCCTGTGAAAGCGCTTACTACTTGCGCATACAAGCCAAGGATCACCCGGGCGTACTGGCTCAGGTGGCGAGCATTTTGTCGGAGCGTGGCATCAACATCGAGTCGATCATGCAGAAGGAAGTCGAAGAGCAGGACGGTCTGGTGCCGATGATCCTGCTGACCCACCGCGTGGTCGAGCAGCGCATCAATGATGCGATCGCAGCCCTGGAAGCCCTGGCCGGCGTCAACGGTCCGGTTATGCGGATCCGCGTCGAACACTTGAATTAACAGCAGCAGCAAGCTTCAAACTTCAAGCTGCAAGTAAAAGCAGAGGCGCTTTTCACTTGTAGCTTGAAGCTCACAGCTTGTAGCCCAAACCGAAGGTTTGCCCTTATGCGTTACATCAGTACCCGCGGCCAGGCACCGGCCCTGAATTTCGAAGACGTCCTGCTGGCTGGTCTTGCCACCGACGGTGGTCTGTACGTCCCGGAAAACCTGCCACGTTTTACCCAGGAAGAAATCGCTTCCTGGGCTGGCCTGCCGTATCACGAGCTGGCCTTTCGCGTCATGCGCCCGTTTGTAACCGGCAGCATTCCTGACGCCGATTTCAAAAGGATTCTTGAAGAAACCTACGGTGTGTTCTCGCACAGCGCCGTCGCGCCGCTGCGTCAGCTCAACGGCAACGAATGGGTAATGGAGCTGTTCCACGGCCCGACCCTGGCGTTCAAAGACTTCGCCTTGCAACTGCTCGGTCGTCTGCTCGACTACGTGCTTGAAAAGCGCGGCGAGCGTGTAGTCATCGTCGGCGCCACCTCCGGTGACACCGGTTCGGCCGCCATCGAAGGCTGCAAACACTGCGAAAACGTCGACATCTTCATCCTGCACCCGCACAACCGTGTGTCCGAAGTGCAGCGTCGCCAGATGACCACGATTTTCGGTGAGAACATCCATAACATCGCCATCGAAGGCAACTTCGATGACTGCCAGGAAATGGTCAAAGCCAGTTTCGCCGATCAGAGCTTCCTCAAGGGCACGCGCCTGGTGGCGGTGAACTCGATCAACTGGGCGCGGATCATGGCCCAGATCGTTTACTACTTTCACGCTGCCCTGCAGTTGGGTGGCCCTGCGCGTTCGGTATCGTTCTCGGTGCCGACCGGCAACTTCGGCGACATCTTCGCCGGTTACCTGGCGCGCAACATGGGCCTGCCGATCAATCAGTTGATCGTCGCCACCAACCGCAATGACATCCTGCACCGCTTCATGAGCGGCAATCAGTACGTCAAGGAAACCCTGCACGCCACGTTGTCGCCGTCGATGGACATCATGGTGTCGTCGAACTTCGAACGCCTGCTGTTCGACCTGCACGGTCGCAACGGTGCAGCGATTGCCGGTTTGATGGATTCGTTCAAGCAGGGCGGTGGTTTCAGCGTCGAGCAAGAGCGTTGGACCGAAGCACGCAAACTGTTCGATTCGCTGGCCGTGGACGATGCCCAAACCTGCGAAACCATCGCCGAAGTCTATGCGCAGACCGGCGAACTGCTGGACCCGCACACCGCCATTGGCGTGAAGGCCGCACGCGAATGCCGTCGCAGCCTCGACATCCCGATGGTGATCCTGGGCACGGCGCATCCGGTGAAATTCCCGGACGCGGTGGAGAAAGCGGGTGTAGGAAAAGCGCTTGAACTACCTGCACACCTTTCTGATTTATTTGAGCGAAACGAGCGCTGCACCGTTCTGCCAAACGAGCTGAAAGCCGTGCAGGCCTTTGTCAGCCAGCATGGCAACCGCGGCAAGCCGCTTTAAACCTGCAAAGCTGTCACATTTTGAAGCCCGTCTCCTGACGGGCTTTTTTGTTTCTGCTGCCACACTGCTCGGGTTTTCACCCTCGAAGGACGGGTGAGTCGATCACGAAGGAAGTGGCAATGCTGTTTTATAGAGGTTTGAAACCGGCACTGGGCTGGTTGTGCTTGTTCGGATTGCTGGGAGTGATGCACGGCAGTGTGGCCGCGCAATTGGCGCTGCATGATGATGACGTGGGCCTCAACGTTCAGCCCATCGAACTGGATGCACATGAGCGCCAGTGGATTCGCGACAACCCCACGGTGACGGTCGCGTCGGTGCAGTACCCGTTGTATCTGTTCCAGGATGAGCATGGTCAGTGGAGCGGCTTGAACAACGATGTGCTCAAACGCGTCACGGCGATGACCGGGCTGCAGTTTGTGCATCATGAGTCGTTTTCCACGGATCACATGCTTGAGCGCCTCGAGAGCGGGGCGGCGGACATCAGCACAACGCTGGCCGTAAGCGACGAACGCAAGGCGTTTCTTGATTTCAGTCACGCATTCGGCGGCGCGGGCTGGGTATTTGTCGGGCGCGCCGGAGTGCCCTCGGTAGAGTCCCTGGAGCAACTGGCCAAGCGAGTGGTGGTGCTGCCCGCCAGGCATGCACTGGAAGACGTGATCCGACGTGATTACCCTTCAATCGAAATCCGCTCGGTCAAAACCTACGCCGAAGCACGGGCATTGGTCGAGAGCGGCGAGGCCTACGCGACGATCGAAAACGAGATCGGTGCACAGCTCTATCCGTTGGGGTTGCTCAAGGTCGGTGCACTGGTGGAAGGCAAATGGGAGGCTGATCATCTGGCGGTACGCAAGGGCATGCCGGAACTTTTGAGTATTCTCAACAAGGCATTGGAGGCGTTCCCCCCTGCCGAGTTACGCGCCATTCGCCTCAAATGGCTGGAGGGCATTTCGCCGGCGCCCATACCGTCGGTGTGGCAGCGGATGATCAAATGGGGCTGCTGGGCGATGGGGGGGCTGGGTGTTTTCGGCCTGCTGTCGCTGGTATGGAATCGGCGCCTGACGGCGGTGATCAAACAGCGAAGCGAGGCGGAAAAGGTGCTGGGCGATCAACTGGCGTTTCAGCGCGCGCTGATTGATTCCATGCCTGATCCGATGTTTGTCCGAGATCTGCACGGGCGACTGATCATGTGCAACCGCAGCTACGAGGAGGCTCTTTCGGTTCGGCTGGATCAGGTGCAGGGGCGTTTGCTGATCGAGATCGATGTGTTGCCCGAAGCGACCGCCCTGATGCTGCACGACGAGTTCATGGTGCAACTGAGCACACGCAAGTCGCGCTTCAGTAAACGCCAACTGCAATTCAAGAATGGCCTGCGCGAGGTCTATCAGTGGACCGTGCCGTTCTACAGTGCCGACGGCCAGTTGCGTGGGCTGCTGGGCGGCTGGACTGACATCACTCAGCGTAGGACGGACAGCGGGTGCCGATGTCTGCAGTGAAGATGGGAAACTTCCTATAAGACGCGGCTACTTTTCCTATGGGAGGCTTAAGACGGCTGCCCTAGAGTGAGCGACAACTGCGGTGAGAGTCCGCGATTGTCGTTCCGGAGGTCGCCCATGCGCTCGCTCAAAGTTCTGATTCTTGAACCCAATCCGTTTCAGTTGATGGCATTGCATCAAATGCTTAATGCCATCGGCATCTATGACGTACTGACCGCACCGTCCCTGGCGTCGGCCCTGTGTTCACTGGGCCACCGCGGCGTGGTCGATATTGCCATTTGCGATCCGCAACTCAAGGGCGGCGATGGCCTGGCTCTGATTCAGCATTTGGCGGTACAGCGTGAAGCCCGTGCGCTGATCCTGCTGGGGGCGGTCGCGCCGAGTCTGCTGAGCGATCTCGAGCCGTTGCTGCGCGAGCATCGGTTGCGATTATTGGGGCGCTTGCAAACGCCGGTCTCGGCAGTGCTGATGAGAGGTTTGCTGGATGGCTACCTGATCGCTGCTTCGCAGCCTGTCGGGGTCTGAAGGGCACGGTTATTTTTCTGTCATCTTCACCGTGCATGCTCTGACAGACCGGTGACGCTGGAGTGCTTGCGACCGGCATGCAGAACTTTCTTCTCGGGCCGGTGGTCATTTACTGTGGACACGCCCCAGACACAATGTTTTCGGACTATTGAGTGGAGATCGAGATGGAAAGTATCAGTCTATTGCTCGGTGAGGCTCTGAGCCCGTATCAGGTTTCGTTGTCTCCAAGCGGTGCCCAGGGTGAATGCTTGGTGACCTTGAAGAACAGCAGCGGCGCCATTGTCGTGGAACGCCCATTCAATCAGGCACAACTGACCGACAAGCGTCAGTTGACTGATGTCGTCGATGGCTTGCACCGTGACGTCCTGATTGCCGAAGGGCGACTGGAGCCCTGCGTGATCGCGGCCTTGCGCAATGCGGCGCTGGACAAGCGTGCGGCGCTCTGAAAATGAAACGTCTCTTGTGGGAAACTTCCTGCATCTCTGTCAGTCAGACCTCGTAACAGCAGGATCAAGCATTGTGCTCCGGTGTTTGTCGCTTGCTGCTATTGGTCTTTATTACGGGCCACGTTTAACCCCGAGTCGTCTCCCCACTTCTCGGGGTTTCTTTTGTCCGCCGTTTACTGCGCGGCCTGCTGTTCGAAGAACAGCCGTGCCTGTTCCAGATAATCGGCCTGTTGCTTGGGGTCAAGCCACGCGGCGTACAGCCGATTGAGATGTTCGTGGGGCAGGGTGCGCAGCAGTTGGTTGATCTCGCTGATGGCCTGATGCCCCATCGTGGTGTCGGAACAGGCGACATAACCTGAGAGATATTTTCCGGCGCCCTGGATCGGATAAAACTCCAGCTCATCTTCGGCAATCTGCGCCTGTTTCGCCTGATAGCGGATTTCCGGCCAGTAACCCAGCACCACCTGCAACCGGCCAAGACGCTGCATCGACAGCAGATTGGCCAGCGCATCATTGCCGTAATGCGCAGTCAGCGCGCCGCTGGGCGCTTGATGCAGGATAGTGTCGAGAAACTCGCCGTAGCTGCGTTCGGCGACAACGCCGACCTTCCTGTTGCCATTAGCGAGCAGCGCAGACAGATCAACCTCGCCATTCACCAGATAGGGTTCAAGCACCGCCCGATCCTGCTGACGGACCACCAGACCATTACTCACCGCGCGAATCGCAGGGATCGAATACGCAACCGACTGCGCGCGTACCTGGTTCCATATCAGCGCGGGGTCACAGGCGAAAGGGTTGTCATGGAGCATCTGCAAGCCACGGGCGCGATTGACCCGCATCAGCGTATGTTCGTATTGCGGCATGCCAGCGATCAGCATCGGCAGCAACTGATCGATCACCCCCTGGCCCTTTTTCGGACCTTCGAAAATGGTCATCGGTGGCAAGTCGCGCAGTAACCAGATCAGCGTAGGTTTTGCCTGCGCCCAAGCGGGCAGGGTCAGTAGAAACAACAGACCGAACAGGCGCCAGGTCCATCCGTGGTGGGAGCGGTTGGCGTCCGATGCCTGTCGGTGCTTCAGCTTAAATGGCTCCGTCTTCGCGCAGTTGGATAATCTGTTTTTCGTCATAGCCAAGATCGTGGAGTACCTGCGCATTGTGTTCACCGAGCTGCGGTCCGACCCATTCGGAGGAGCCCGGTGTCTCTGAGAGTTTGGGCACGATACCCGGCATCTTGAAGGGTTTGCCGTCCGGCAGCTTGGCAGACAGGAACATTTCCCGAGCCAGGTACTGCGGATCACTGAACATGTCTTCGGCACTGAAGATCCGGCTGACCGGTACGTCAGCCTGATTGAGCAGGTCGAGCACCGCTTGCAGCGGCAGCGAATTGACCCAGCGATCGATCACGCCATACAACTCGTCGCGGCGATTGTCGCGACCGTCGTTGCTGGCCAGTGTCGGGTCATTGGCCAGATCTTCACGGCCGATGATCAGCATGAAGCGCTTGAAGATTGCGTCGCCATTGGCGCCGATCTGCACATGCTTGCCGTCGGCGCTGGTGTGGATCGACGACGGCGTGATGCCGGGCATGATGTTGCCGGTGCGTTCACGGATAAAACCGAACACATCGAACTCCGGCACCATGCTTTCCATCATGGCGAAGATCGCTTCGTACAGCGCCACATCGACCACTTGGCCGAGCCCGCCGTTGACCTCACGATGACGCAGCGCCATCAGCGCGCCGATCACGCCCCACAGCGCGGCAATCGAGTCGCCGATGGAGATGCCGGTACGCACCGGCGGCCGATCCTCGAAACCGGTGATGTAGCGCAACCCCCCCATGGATTCGCCGACAGCGCCGAACCCCGGCTGATCCTTCATCGGCCCTGTCTGGCCGAAGCCGGAGAGGCGCACCATCACCAGTTTCGGGTTCAACGCGTGCAGGGTTTCCCAGCTCAGACCGAGTTTTTCCAACACCCCGGGGCGAAAGTTCTCGATCAGGATGTCGGCTTCACTGAGCAGTTTTTTCAGGATCGCCAAGCCATCGGGATGCTTGAGGTTGAGCGTCAGCGACTTCTTGTTGCGCGCCTGAACGAACCACCACAACGAGGTGCCCTCGTACAATTTTCGCCATTTGCGCAACGGATCACCGCCGTCCGGCGATTCGATCTTGATGACTTCGGCACCGAACTCGCCGCAAATGCGCGAGGCAAACGGCCCGGCAATCAATGTACCCAGTTCGATGACTTTCACGCCGCTGAGCGGCTTGTTGGTAAACGGCATGCTGAATCCTGTAGGACAAGGTTGAGCGGATACAGCGTTTTAGCATAGCCGGCTGTCAGGCGCCGCAGGTTGATCGCCATCAATTCGATGATTGCCTACCGCATCGGTTAGACTTGCCGACTTTCCTCGTATCAAGAAGCCCGTTCATGGCCCAGCCTTCGACCACTTACAAGTTTGAACTGAACCTCACCGACCTCGACCGCAGCGTCTACGAGAGCGTCAAGCAGACCATCGCCCGTCACCCTTCGGAAACCGAAGAGCGCATGACTGTGCGGCTGCTGGCCTACGCCCTCTGGTACAACGAGCAGTTGTCGTTTGGCCGTGGTCTGTCAGACGTGGATGAACCTGCGCTGTGGGAAAAGAGCCTGGACGATCGTGTTCTGCACTGGATCGAAGTCGGCCAGCCCGACGCCGACCGTTTGACCTGGTGCTCGCGTCGCACTGAACGCACCAGCCTGCTGGCCTACGGCAGCCTGCGCGTGTGGGAAACCAAGGTGATCCCGGCGATCAAGAACCTTAAAAACGTCAACATTGCCGCCGTCCCGCAAGAAGTGCTGGAAACCCTGGCCAAGGACATGCCCCGCGTCATCAAGTGGGACGTGATGATCAGCGAAGGGACGATCTTCGTCACCGACGATCGCGGTCAACACGAAGTCCAGTTGCAATGGCTGCAAGGTGAGCGCGGCTGATCCTGCGTTGTCATCTGATTAATCCCACGTATTCAAGAGAAGTCTCCGTTACCCCATGCGTATCGAACCTCGTCAACTGCCTGCCACTCTGCCCTTTCTCGGTGACCTGCCGCCGCTGCTGACCCGCTTGTATGCGGCGCGGGGCGTGCAATCCGAGGCGCAACTGGACAAGAGCCTGGCGCGGTTGATTCCGTTCCAGCAACTCAAGGGCATCGATGCGGCAGTCGATCTGCTGGTGACAGCGCTGGAGCAACGCCAGCGCATCCTCATCGTCGGTGATTTCGACGCGGACGGCGCCACGGCCAGCACGGTGGGTATGCTCGGGCTGCGACTGCTGGGCGCCGCTCACGTCGATTACCTGGTCCCCAATCGCTTTGAATACGGTTACGGCTTGACCCCGGAAATCGTCGAAGTTGCCATGACTCGCGAACCGCAGTTGCTGATCACCGTCGACAACGGCATTTCCAGCGTTGAAGGCGTGGCCGCTGCCAAGCGTCATGGGCTCAAAGTGCTGATCACCGACCACCACTTGCCCGGCGATGAACTGCCGCTGGCCGATGCGCTGGTCAATCCCAACCAGCCAGGCTGCGAGTTCCCGAGCAAGGCGCTGGCCGGTGTCGGGGTGATTTTCTATGTGTTGATGGCGTTGCGCGCGCGCCTGCGCAGCCTCGGCTGGTACGAAAGCAAGCCGCAGCCGAACATCGGCGAATTGCTTGATCTGGTCGCGTTGGGCAGCGTCGCCGACGTGGTGCCGCTGGACGCCAACAACCGGATTCTGGTGCATCAGGGGCTGGAGCGGATTCGTGCCGGGCGTGCGCGGCCGGGTATCAAAGCGATCCTCGAAGTGGCCAAGCGTGACGCGGCTCGCATCACCTCCACGGATCTGGGTTTCATCGTCGGCCCGCGCCTGAACGCCGCCGGGCGCCTGGATGACATGAGCCTGGGCATCGAATGCCTGCTCACCGCCGACGCCAACATG
The DNA here is from genome assembly GCF_044743445.1 of Pseudomonas sp. NPDC087615. Lineage (NCBI taxonomy): Bacteria > Pseudomonadati > Pseudomonadota > Gammaproteobacteria > Pseudomonadales > Pseudomonadaceae > Pseudomonas > Pseudomonas sp. NPDC087615. Next base: position 8,926 of record NZ_JBIUWM010000062.1, read on the forward strand.
GCCCGCGAAATGGCCGCGCAACTGGACGGCATGAACCAGGATCGCAAAACCATCGAGCAAGGCATGCAGCGCGAAGCGCTGGCCCAGTTGAAGGACTTGCCCGTTGAATCAATGCCGTTCGGTCTGTGCTTGTTTGATCCGGAGTGGCACCAGGGCGTCATCGGCATCCTCGCCTCACGGATGAAAGAGCGTTATTTCCGTCCGACCATCGCCTTCGCTGAGGCTGGCGATGGTTTGCTCAAGGGTTCGGGGCGTTCAGTGCAAGGCTTCCATATTCGTGATGCCTTGAGCGTGGTTGCAGCGCAGCATCCAAACCTGATTGCCAAATACGGCGGCCACGCAATGGCAGCCGGCCTGACCTTGCCGCAGGAGAATTTTCCGTTGTTCGCCGAGGCATTTGACGCCGAAGTGCGTAGGCAACTTCGCGAAGAAGACCTCACCGGGCGCATGTTGTCGGACGGCACGCTGGCGGTTGAAGAATTCCACCTTGAGCTGGCCCGCGCCCTGCGCCATGCCGGGCCTTGGGGCCAGCACTTTCCGGAGCCACTGTTTCACGGTGTATTCCAGTTGGTCGAGCAGCGGGTCGTCGGTGAGCGACACTTGAAAGTGGTACTGAAAAGCGAGTGCGGCTCGGTGAAACTCGACGGCATCGCCTTCGGTATCGACCGCGACATCTGGCCGAATCCGACGATCAAATGGGTCGAACTGGCTTACAAGCTCGACGTTAACGAGTTTCGTGGTAATGAGACCGTGCAACTGATGATTGCCCACATCGAACCGCGCTGACCCCTTCGCGAGCAAACTCGCTCCCACAGGCCCGGTGTTGTCCTGGTGGGAGCGAGCTTACTCGCGAAGGCGGACTTTCCCACACAGAATGACTCTGAACCCTCCCTCATCCCCGGTTGTCGACTAGGCTCTAAGCACTGCTTGATTGGCCTTGTGACGTCTTGTCGAATTTTTTGCCCGCGGGGGCGGGTGCTGCACCTTTTCCTGTCACTCGACGACTATTCAAACAGAACCCTGGAGCCTGCCCACTGATTTGAGAGGTGCCCCATGAGTCTGCTGCTTGAACCCTTTACTCTGCGCCAACTGACCCTGCCCAATCGCATCGCCGTGTCGCCCATGTGCCAATACTCCAGCGTCGACGGTCTGGCCAACGACTGGCATTTGGTGCACCTCGGCAGTCGCGCCGTGGGTGGCGCCGGCCTGGTGTTCACCGAAGCCACGGCGGTGACGGCCGACGGTCGGATCACCGCCCAAGACCTTGGTTTGTGGAATGACGAACAGATCGAACCACTGCAACGCATCACTCGTTTCATCACCTCGCAGGGCGCAGTCGCCGGCATTCAACTGGCCCACGCCGGGCGCAAGGCCAGCACCCATCGACCATGGATCGGCAAGCACGGCAGCGTCAAACCGGATGATGGCGGCTGGACACCGGTCGGGCCGTCGCCGATTGCCTTTGATCCGCAGCACACGCAACCCAAACAGCTCGATGAAGGGCAGATCGCCGAGGTCATCCAAGCCTTTGTCGACGCAGCGAAACGCTCGCTGACGGCGGGTTTCAGTGTGGTTGAGGTTCACGCGGCGCACGGTTATCTGCTGCACCAGTTTCTGTCGCCGCTGAGTAATCAACGGCGGGATCAGTACGGAGGCTCGTTCGAAAACCGGATTCGTCTGGTGCTGCAAGTCACCGAAGCAGTGAGGAACGTTTGGCCGGAGCAGTTGCCGGTGTTCGTCCGTGTGTCGGCCACCGACTGGGTTGAGGACGGCTGGAACCCTGACGAAACCGTTGAGCTGGCGCGGCGTCTGAAAGCATTGGGTGTGGACCTGATCGACGTTTCCTCGGGTGGCACGGCAGCCAACGCCGAGATTCCTGTCGGGCCGGGTTATCAGACGCGCTTCGCCGAACGCGTGCGTAAAGAGTCAGCCATCGCCACTGGCACTGTGGGAATGATTACCGAACCTGCGCAGGCCGAGCACATTCTGCGTACCTGCCAGGCCGACATCATCTTCCTCGCCCGCGAGTTGCTGCGTGATCCGTACTGGCCGTTGCACGCCGATGATGATCTGGGCGGACGCAAAGCGGTGTGGCCGGCGCAGTATCAGCGTGCGACCCATCGTGATCAGCCGATTCATGAGTCTGATTTGCGCGATTGAATGACGCGCTGAAATGCAAAAAGCCCCGGCCAGTGATGGTCGGGGCTTTGTTTTTTCTGTTGATGGCTGTTTTGCCTGTGCTGGCGCCTTCGCGAGCAAGCTTGCTCCCTCGGTTGATCTCGGTCGATTGTCGAATGTGTGACCGACACCAGTCCAACGCGGGAGCGGGATTACCCGCGAAGAGGCCCGAAAAGGCACCTCAATCCATCAAGGATACTTACGCTTGTCCGGCGCCGGCGGGAAGTACTGGTACAGCCAGGTCTCACTCAACGTGCGGTCATTGGTGCGAATGAACAACCGAAACTCCACGGGCTCCACGCCGTCATTGGTCGGGTACCAGTCGAACAGGATCCGGTAACCCTTGATGTCATCCAGCACCAGCACGCTGAAGTCCTGCACCTTGCCGTTGGAGCAGGTGATCACCGGTTCGATCCCGGTGCCCTGCGGCAGGCGATCCAGGCCGCCACCAGTGAAATCCACGGCGAAGCGGCGCGCCCAGACCGGCGGATAATGCTCGCCCGGTGCCCAGCCTTCAGTGAAGCCGCCCATCCCGGAACGGGTCGCCTGCACTCGCGCCAACGGCGTGCTGACCGGTGGCAGGGCACTCCAGTAGAGCTTGTAGCCATAGTTCAGCGAATCACCGGCGGCCACCGGTTTCTTCGGCGTCCAGAACGCGACGATGTTGTCGAGGGTCTCGCCGGTGGTAGGAATTTCCAACAGATCGATAGAGCCTTCGCCCCACGCGGTCGTCGGTTCGACCCACAGGCTCGGACGTTTGCTGTACCAGTCGACGGTGTCCTGATAGTTGGCGAATTCATGGTCGGTTTGTACCAGACCAAAACCTTTAGGGTCCGTGTCGGCAAATGCGTTGAACTGCAGCGTCGCCGGGTTGTTCAGCGGACGGCAGACCCACTCGCCGTTGCCGCGCCACATCGCCAGGCGATCCGAATCATGGATTTGCGGGTGGATGGTGTCGCACATGCGGCGCTCGTGGGTGCCGCAACTGAACATGCTGGTCATCGGCGAAATGCCCAGTTGTTCGATGGCCGTGCGTGCATTGATGTGCGCGTCGATTTCCATCACCACGCGTTCGGCCTGGCAATCGATGTCGAAGCGATAGGCGCCGGTCGCGCTCGGCGAGTCGAGCAGGGCATAAACCACAAAACGCGTGGCGTTCTGATCCGGCGTCTCGAACCAGAACTGGGTGAAGTCAGGGAATTCTTCGCGCTTCTTGGCATAGGTGTCGATCGCCAGACCACGCGCCGAGAGGCCATATTGGCCAGAGGCATCCACCGCACGAAAGTAACTGGCACCGAGGAACGACACCACGTCATGACGATCCAGTTCCGGCGCCTTGAACAGCTTGAAACCGGCAAAACCCAAATCGCCCTTGAGTTGCTGAGTGTCGACCGAAGTGTTTTCGTAGTTGAACAGCGCCGGGCGGAAATGCACCTCGCGGGCGCTACGGGTCTTCGGATCAACGCTGTACATGCGCACCGGTTGGCGAAAACCCATGCCGATGTGGAAGAACTGCACGTCCAGTTGACCCTTGTTCTCCTTCCACAACGAATGCTCGCCGTCGTAGCGGATCGCGTTGAAGTTTTGCGGGGTCATGGTCGCCAGCGTCGGCGGCAGCACCTGTTTGGTGTCCTGATAGGCACTGCCGGCCAGTTGTTTGGCCTTGCGCTTCAGGGCTTCGAAATCGAAGGCTTGTGCGTCGCCATCAGCGACGTCACCGTTGGCGGCCCAGGCATTCGCCGCCAGCAGGCCTGAGGCTGAAAGACCGGTGTAAGCCGCAATGGCCATGGACGCTTTGAGCAAATTCCTGCGGTGCATAAATACAACCTGTCGTGTGCAATCCCGCGCCGTTCCTGGCACGTGCTGGATCAGAAAGTACGGTTCGGACAAGCCTTCGGCCAAACGCAACGGACTATAAACAGATGCCGGCTAGCTTAAACCGTTCGATTGTCGAGCAAAAATGATTGATTACGAGGCTCAGTCTGGCAATGAAACAAGACATGTCGGTATTTTTTCCGACGGCACTTTCTGATTTACAGGGCATATCTGCTTTTTTCGACTAATTACTCTAAAAAGCCCTTTTCAGCGCCGATTAAATTTCTATGCTATGGACATGACCGGTCGCGAACCTTCAGACCGGTGGGGCACACGACGCTGCTGAAAGGGGCAGGGCGATGTGGTGGTTGAGCAGTTCTTTGACGTATTAGAGAAGGACATCGTCCATGGCAAAAATACAAGGCATCACCGACATGTTGGGCATCTTTCCCTGCCTCGGCAGCGGTCGCAAAAGGCGTAGGCTCAGCTCTGATGAGTTGAAACTGTTGGAGCGTTATCGGGAGCTCTCGGAGAGCGACCGGATCGCGATGCGGTATCTGGTGGATGCGATGAGGAGTGTTTCGCGGTTTTAATCCTGGGAAAGCGACTGTGCGAGCCATTTGGCTTTCACGGTGTGCAGATCAATCAACTTGCGGAGTAAATCTGTGGCGAGGGAGCAAGCGCCCTCGCCACAGTTTTTTTGGATGGACTTCAGCTACAGGTTCCCAAAACCGGATACGGCTGCTGGCCGTGCATCAACTCCGGCACGTCACGCCATTTGACCCACGCCTGCTGCTGCCAGTGAAGCAGAGGGACGGTGACCCCAGCCCAGTTAACCGAACTCAGGCTTGGGCAGTTATCCACAGGTACCGCGTTGGTTTCGCGCAACATCGGAATCACTTCATGGCTCAGCCATTGGCGCAGGTTGCGGTTTTCCGGGACGAAGTGATGGACGAGCAGGGCGAACAGGCCGGACTCGCTGACCATCGCGCAATCGACGATTTCGCCGTCCTTGCGCATGAGGACGTTGCGACGCTGGTCGGGATCGAGTTTCAGAGTGAGGCGTTCGTTCAGCGGATAGCCCATCAGGCGACCGAGATCCTGAACACAGAACCAGGCTTCGTGGTCTTGCATGAATGCGTGGAGGAAGCGGTTGTGGCGGGTGAAGACGGTGGGGGTGAAGAAAGCGGAGCTTTCAGAAGGAGTTTGTACGTGGTCAGGCATTTTTCGACTCCAATATTGAGAATAGAGCCGCCACTCAAATGAGTGCGGTCACGCCGTGTTGATATTTATTCCGGCTCCGACACCGGGCTGCTGATTTCGCTGCCGAGAGAAAGCCTATCGGCTAGCCACCCAAGACGCCAAGTCGGCTCTGTCGACACCTGCCGTAGGAAAGCGGGCTTGTCTCTGAAGGCGGCGCCTGTAGGAAATGCCTGATTTTGCAGTGCCACCAGCAACCGACCGCCTAAGCCGTAGCTTTTCCCTTATCTATTCGGATCCACGGAATGAACTGCAGGTTTCTTCGTGTTGATCGAGTTTTCGGTTTCCAATTTCCGCTTGTTCAGGAGCTGGCAAAATGTTTTCAAGGAGGCACACCCGAAAAGTGACCGATGAGTTATGCAATCAATTGCATCAAACAAAGGCGAGCGAAATTGCGTTCAAAAACAGCGTCAGAAAGCGCATTCGAAAAAAAATAGGTGCTTCCAAGGCTGCAGATCATCTGACAACTCGTCGGTGTGGGTGACGTAGTGAATTTCAGAGACTATATTGTCGATTAATTAATCAACATTTGAGCGCCGAACCGTAGCTCGAATCGAGGAAGAAATGCTCAAAGATCTCGACAAAGAGACTCCTGAAGGGTCTGAAGATGAAGGCCGTGGGCTGGTCGTTGTGACCGGTTCAGAGGGCCGTCCTCATGTCGAATATGTTCACAAGATGATTGGGCCAGTCTCCGTGGCAGGGATTTCATCAGGTGCGATTCTCCATTCGCAGCTTGGTCCATCTTTAGATCATGCGATCGCCAAAATTTCAGCAACGGCTACCCTCACTGCTGCTGCGGAGGCGATTTTTTGTCAGATAAATTCTGATGCCAAGCAGAGCGCAACCGCTTGGGTGATCGCTTCTTCGCATAGTGGCCCGCTTCCAATTGCTTCTGAAGGCTCGCAGCGTATTAGGCGATCTGCTAGTGAAATGCTGAAAGACCCTAAAAAAGTCCGTGCATTCTTTGCTCGTGTAAATGGAGAAGCTACGGCGAACTGATGTATAGCATTTCCCCGTCCTTTGTACTTGGTTTCCATGGATGCGAGCGAGAAGTTGGCGAGCGCGTGCTGGCTGGTGAACAATCTCTCTATGACAGCACCAACGACTATGACTGGCTCGGTGGAGGCGTCTACTTTTGGGAAAATAATCCTCAAAGGGCGCTTAGCTTCGCGACCAACGCTCAGAAAAGGGAAAAGATCAAACAGCCTTTTGTGTTGGGAGCTGTTATTGATTTGGGCCGATGTTTGGATTTCACGACGCAGAGTGCGTTACTCGAAATTCGGGAGAGTTACGTAGGCCTTGAAAATGCCTCCAAGCAAGAAGGCGGACAACCTCTCAAGGTAAATACCCCTTATTTACGACGTCTTGACTGCCAAGTCATCGAAGCACTGCATGTGTTTCGTGAGATGGCGGGGATGGAGCCTTATGACTCCGTACGCTCTCCGTTTTGGGAAGGGCAGCCTTTATATGCTGGGACGGATTTCATGCACGAAACTCATATTCAGCTCGCTATCAGGTCAATCCAGAGTGTGAAGGGATGGTTTCGAGTACTGGATGTAAAAGGCAAACCTGTAGATTTTGTGCAAACAGTGTAGGTATTGAGTTCAGCTTGTCCAGACCGCTGAGTTCTAATTGAGTAGCCCTGCACACATTAATGCGAGCAGGGCAACTGATCGCGTTATACGAGCGTTAGCGACCCACCTTCCAGGCATCCCCAGCCGGCGCCTTCCCATGGTCATACGGCTTGCCAATCCACATGTAAACCAATCCCAAACCAATCACGATCGCGGTGCTCAGCACCATCGCATAGTTCACATACCAAGCCGCATCCGGCGTGCGTGGCCAGGCCATGTTGATGATCGCGCCAACGCCATACACCAGTGCGCCGATATTCACCGGCCAGCCCCACGCGCCGAGGGTGAATTTGCCGCTGGGTTTCCAGCCTTTCATCCGCGCATACAGGGCGGCCAGCACGATCATCTGGAACGCGAGGTAGATGCCGATGGCGGCGAAGCTGACGATGGTGGCCACGGCGTCTTGCAGGAAGAAGCCGAGGACGATGATCAGGGCGGGCAGGACGCCGGCCACGAACAGTGCAGCCACCGGCACCTGGGTCGTAGGAGAAAGCTTTTTCAGCAGTCGGCTGCCGATGACCATTTCATCGCGAGCGTAGGAGTACAGCAGGCGACTCGCTGCGGCCTGTAGGCTGATGACGCAGGAGATGAAGGAAATCATCACCACGCCCATCACCACTTTCGAACCGACCGGGCCGAAGGCGTTGCTTAGGATGGTGGTGACCGGGTCTTTGTCGGTGCCATTGATCACCGCTTGCATGTCCGGTACGGCGAGGATCAGCGCCAGGCAGGCGAACATTGCTGCGATGCCGCCGATGTAGATGGTCATGCGCATGGCCACCGGGATTTTCTTGCTCGGGTTCGGGGTTTCTTCGGCGACGTCGCCGCAGGCCTCGAAGCCGTAGTAGAGGAACATCCCCGCCAGCGATGCAGTGAGGAAGGCTGGCAGGTACGAGCCGTCGACGCTGATGTCGAAGGTGTTGAACAGCACGCTGAGCGGCTGGTGGCGTTCGAAGATCAGCAGGTACACGCCGACGATCACCGCGCCGACCAGTTCGCAGAGGAAGCCGAACATGGCGATGCGCGCCAGCACTTTGGTGCCACTGAGGTTGACCAGTGTGGCGAACAGGGTCAGCACCAGGGCGATGACGATGTTGGTGTTGTTGTTTGGCTCAAAGCCCATCATGGCGGCCAGGTACGGGCCGGCGCCGACCGCCACGGCGGCAATGGTCACGCACAGGGCGATGGAGTAGATCCAGCCGACCATCCACGCCCATTTCTTGCCCACCAAGCGGCGCGCCCATGGATAGACGCCGCCAGAGATCGGGAACTGCGACACCACTTCGCCGAAGATCAGGCACACCAGCAACTGACCGCAACCGACCAGCAAGTAGGCCCAGAACATCGGTGGCCCGCCTGCGGCCAGACACAGACCGAACAGGGTATAAACCCCTACGACCGGTGACAGATAAGTGAAGCCCAGGGCGAAGTTTTCCCACAGGCTCATGCTGCGATTGAAGTTGGAGGTGTAGCCCAGTTGGCGCAGTTGTTCGGCATCGCTGTCGGCAACGGCGGCTGAGAGATCGGGTGATGCACTCATGTGTGTTTGCTCCGTGAAATCGGCAGATTTCGGATGGCCGAGGCCGTGGCGGGGCTTTGGGAGCGCCGCCCGGTTCGGTAGTTATTGTTTTGGAGTCCTGGTGGTGCGTAGAGCCGGTTTCTGCCTTGAAGCCGGGGTGACGCCATCGCCAGCAGGCTCACTCCCACATTTGGAATGCGTTCCCTGTGGGAGTGGGCTTGCTCACGAAGCTTTTGATCTTTAATGCTTGAACATCACATGCCGAACCGTGGTGTAGTCCTCCAGCCCATACATGGACATGTCCTTGCCGTAGCCAGACAATTTCTGACCGCCGTGAGGCATTTCGCTGACCAGCATGAAGTGCGTGTTCACCCAGGTGCAGCCGTACTGCAACCGCGCGGACATCCGATGCGCGCGTCCTACATCCGCAGTCCACACAGAGGACGCCAAGCCGTAGTCCGAATCGTTGGCCCACTCCAGCGCCTGCGCTTCATCAGTGAACTTGGTCACCGACACCACCGGCCCGAACACTTCGCGGCGAACGATTTCGTCGTCCTGCTGCGCATCGGCCAGCACGGTGGGTTCGAAGAAGAAGCCATTGCCGTCCACAGACTTGCCACCCGTGATCAAACGGATGTGCGGTTGCGCGACGGCACGCTCGACGAAACCGGCGACGCGGTCGCGATGTTGCGCAGTAATCAGCGGCCCCAACTCGGTCGACGGATCATCCTGCAAACCGTACTTGATGCTGCTGACGGCCGCGCCGAGCTTCTCCACAAACTTGTCATAAATGCCTTGCTGCGCGTAGATCCGGCAGGCCGCGGTGCAGTCCTGCCCGGCGTTGTAAAAGCCGAACGTACGGATGCCTTCAACCGCCGCATCGATGTCGGCGTCGTCGAAGATGATCACCGGCGCCTTGCCGCCCAGTTCCATGTGCAGGCGTTTGACGCTGTCGGCGGTGCTGGAAATGATGTTGGCACCCGTGGCGATGGAACCGGTCAACGAAACCATGCGCACTTTCGGGTGCGTGACCAAAGGACTGCCAACGGTAGGCCCACGACCAAACACCAGATTGAGTACGCCGGCCGGGAAAATGTCCGACGCCAGTTCGGCCAAGCGTAACGCGGTCAGCGGGGTTTGTTCCGACGGCTTGAGCACCACGGTGTTACCGGCGGCCAGTGCCGGGGCGATTTTCCAGGCGACCATCATCAACGGGTAGTTCCACGGCGCGATGGAGGCGATTACGCCGACCGGGTCGCGACGGATCATTGAGGTGTGGCCGGGCAGGTATTCACCGCCGGCCGATCCGCTCATGCAACGACTGGCGCCGGCAAAGAAACGGAACACGTCGGCAATCGCCGGGATCTCGTCATTCAGCGCGGCGCTGTAGGGTTTGCCGCAGTTGTCGGATTCGAGTTTCGCCAACTCTTCGCCGTGGGCTTCGATGGCGTCAGCGAGTTTGAGCAGCAGCAAGGAGCGGTCTTTCGGCGAGGTTTGCGACCACTCGGCAAAGGCGTTGTCGGCGGCACGCACGGCAGCATCGACCTGGGCTTCGCTGGCTTCGTTGATTTCCACCAGCACTTCACCGAGCGAAGGGTTGAGCACTGGTTGCGCCGGGCCTTCGCCGTTGACCAGTTGGCCGTTGATCAAGAGTTTGGTTTGCATGTTTTTGTCCTCTTTGAAGCCATTGTTATTTTTCAGAAGAAACCGGGTTCAACGGTGGGAGCGGGCTTGCTCGCGAAAGCAGTAAGGCTGCCAACATCAATGTTGAATGTGCTGGCCTCTTCGCGAGCAAGCCCGCACCCACAGGGGGTGGACGTTTACTTGCCGCCACTCCCCGCCACGCTTTCGCCACCTCGGGTCAGGTAATAGGCACCCAGGATCGGCAGCATGGTCACCATCATCACCAGCATGGCGACGACGTTGGTCACCGGCACATCCCGTGGCCGGCTCAGTTGATTGAGCAACCACAACGGCAGCGTGCGTTCATGCCCTGCGGTGAACGTGGTGACGATGATTTCGTCGAACGACAGCGCAAACGCGAGCATGCCGCCGGCCAGCAACGCCGAGCCGAGGTTCGGCAGGATGATGTAACGGAAGGTCTGCCAACCGTCGGCGCCCAGATCCATCGAGGCCTCGATCAAGCTGTGCGAAGTCCGGCGCAGGCGGGCAATGACGTTGTTGTAGACGATCACCACGCAGAAGGTCGCGTGGCCGACGATGATGGTGAACATCCCAGGCTCAATGCCCAGCGTTTTGAACGTCGCCAGCAACGCGATCCCGGTGATGATCCCCGGCAGCGCAATCGGCAGGATCAGCATCAGCGAGATGCCCTGTTTGCCGAAGAAATCACGCCGGTACAGCGCCGCTGAAGCCAGCGTGCCAAGCACCATCGCGATCAACGTGGCGATGGCTGCAATCTGCAGCGATAGCTTGATGGCCTCCAGAACGTCCGGCCGCGAAAACGCCACGCTGAACCAGTGCAGGGTGAAGCCCTTCGGTGGAAAGCTGAACGCGGCCTCTTCGGTGTTGAAGGCGTAAAGGAAGATGATCAGGATCGGGAAGTGCAGAAACACCAACCCGCCCCAGGCGGCGATGCGCAGACCCAGTGAAGCGCGCTCAGAGTGCATCGAAGGCCCCCAGTCGTTTGACGATGGACAGGTAAACCGCAATCAGAACGATGGGCACCAGAGTGAACGCCGCTGCCATCGGCATATTGCCAATCGCGCCTTGCTGCGCATAAACCATGCTGCCGATGAAGTAGCCCGGCGGGCCCACCAGTTGCGGCACGATGAAATCGCCCAGCGTCAGCGAAAACGTAAAGATCGAACCCGCCGCAATCCCCGGAATCGACAGCGGCAAAATCACTTGCATAAACGTCTGGCGCGGCTTGGCGCCAAGGTCGGCAGACGCTTGCAACAGCGACGGCGGCAGACGTTCCAGCGAGGCCTGAATCGGCAGGATCATGAACGGCAGCCAGATGTAGACGAAGACCATGAACCGCCCCAGATTCGAGGTCGACAGGGTGCTGCCGCCCACGCCCGGTATGCCCAGAATGAACTGCAACACCGGCTCCAGCCCCAAGTGCTGAACGAACCACTGCGCCACGCCACCCTTGGCCAGTAGCAGCGTCCATGCGTAAGCCTTGACGATGTAACTGGCCCACATCGGCATCATCACCGCGATATAGAAAAACGCTTTGGTCTTGCCCGTGGTGTAACGCGCCATGTAGTAGGCAATCGGGAACGCGACGAGGGCGCTGGCCATCGACACGGCAATGGCCATGCTCAACGTGCGCAGAATGATGTCGAAGTTCGATGGCCGCAACAGCGCCGCAAAATTCGCCAGCGTCAGGTCCGGCGTCACCGCCATGGTGAAGTCGTCAAAGGTATAGAAACCCTGCCACAGCAGCACCAGCAGCGAGCCTAGATAGATCGCGCCGAACCACAGCAGCGGTGGCACCAGCAACATCAACAGGTACAGATTCGGCTTGCGATAGAGCAGGTTGGAAAACCTGCGCAACGGTGGCGATGGAGTCGTCGCGAGCGTGCTCATCTCACACCCCGCTCGCAACGGTGTCGTGCAGCGTAATCATCGCTTCACGCGCCCAACGCGCACTCAAGCGCTGGCCGGTCTGGTGCTGCGCGCTACTGTCGATCCACTGATTATTGGCGTGGCTGATGCTCAGGGTCTGGCCGTTTTCCAGCGTCAGTTCATAACGGGTCGCGCTGCCTTGATACTGGATGTCGTGGAGCAAACCGCTGACTTCTATTTCGTGGCTGGCCAGCGGGCCCTCGGCGAAACGCACGTGTTCCGGACGGATCGAAAACGGCTGCGGGTGACCGCTGAGCTGGCGCGCCAGATCGCCACGAATCACGTTCGAGGTGCCAACGAATTCGGCGACAAACGTGGTGGTCGGTTTCATGTACAGATTGCGCGGCGTGTCGACCTGCTCGATGCGGCCCTTGTTGAACACGGCGACGCGGTCGGACATTGACAGGGCTTCAGTCTGATCGTGGGTCACGAAGATGAAGGTGATGCCGAGTTGGCGTTGCAGCTTTTTCAATTCGCTTTGCATCTGTTCGCGCAGTTTCAGGTCGAGTGCGCCGAGTGGCTCATCAAGCAACAGCACGCGAGGGCGATTGACCAAGGCGCGGGCCAGGGCGACACGCTGTCGTTGACCTCCGGACAACTGCACCGGTTTGCGCGCGCCGTAGCCGCCGAGGGCGACCATGTCCAAGGTTTCTTCGGCGCGCTTATGGCGCTCGGCTTTGCCTACGCCTTTGACCTTCAAACCGTAGGCAACGTTATCCAGCACGTTCATGTGCGGGAACAGTGCGTAATCCTGAAATACAGTGTTTACATCGCGTTGATACGGCGGCAGACCGGCCGCTTCGGCGCCGTGGATGCAGATCGAACCGGCGCTCGGTTGCTCGAACCCGGCGATCAGGCGCAGGCAGGTGGTTTTGCCCGAGCCGGAGGGGCCGAGCATGGAAAAGAACTCGCCGTCCTGGATATCGATGGAAACCCGGTCAACGGCCTTCACTTCGCCGAACTGCCGGGAAACGTTGGTGAACTGGACTGCAAGCGTCATGGTGCGGTGCTCCAAAAAGGCGAAAGCCGTCGCAGCGGCCCTGCCTGGACTTCTGAAAAAGCTGAAACGTTTTGCGGTTTGCTGGTGTTGGTGATCCCGATGTGGGAGCGGGCTTGCTCGCGAACGCGGTCTATCATTCGGCATGGGTGCTGGCTGACACACCGCTTTCGCGAGCAAGTCGCACCGCCGCTCCCACAGGGGGCGCGGCGTCAATTCAAAGACTAGCGACCGCCCATGATCGCGATGTAATCCTGCGTCCAGCGGCTATACGGCACGAACTTGCCGCCTTCAGCTTGCGGAGTTTTCCAGAAGGCGATTTTGTCGAACTGGTCGAAACCGTTGGTCTTGCAACCTTCGGCGCCGAGCAATTCGCTCTCCTTGCACGCCGCTGGCACCGCCGGCAACGATCCGAACCACGCCGCCACATCACCCTGGACTTTGGGCTTCAGCGACCAGTCCATCCATTTGTATGCACAGTTGGGATGTTTGGCCTCGGCGTGCAACATGGTGGTGTCGGCCCAACCGGTGGCGCCTTCTTTCGGAATGGTCGAAGCGATTGGCTGCTTCTCGTTCACCAGGCTGTTGACCTGATACGGCCAGGCGCCCGACGCGACCACGCCTTCGTTTTTGAAATCGCTCATCTGCACCGTGGTGTCATGCCAGTAGCGGTGGATCAGCGGCTGCTGCGCCCGCAGTAAATCCAGCACGGCTTTGTACTGCGCCTCGGTCAGTTGATACGGATCCTTGATGCCCAGTTCAGGCCGGGTCGATTTCAGATACAGCGCCGCATCGGCGATGTAGATCGGGCCGTCATAGGCCTGCACGCGACCCTTGTTCGGCTTGCCGTCGGGCAAATCCTGCGCGGCGAACAGCACATTCCAACTGGTCGGCGCAGTCTTGAACACGTTGGTGTTGTACATCAGCACGTTTGGGCCCCACTGATACGGGGTGCCGTAGGTCTGTTTATTGACCACGTACCACGGCGCATCTTTGAGGCGTGGGTCGAGGGTCTTCCAGTTCGGGATCAACGCGGTGTTGATCGGTTGCACACGCTTGCCGACGATCAATCGCAGCGAAGCATCGCCCGACGCGGTGACCAGGTCGTAACCGCCCTTGGCCATCAGGCTGACCATTTCGTCAGAGGTGGCGGCGGTCTTCACGTTGACCTTGCAGCCGGTTTCCTGCTCGAAACCGCTCACCCAGTCGTAGGCCTTGTCGCTTTCGCCACGTTCGATGTAGCCCGGCCAGGCGACGATATCCAACTGCCCTTCGCCGGCGCCGACAGCCTTCAGCGGTTCTGCCGCTTGCAGGCTGGCGCTGGCCAGCAAGGCCGTGGTGATTGCACTGAGCAGTGCGGTCTTGTGCACGAACATGGTTGAACCCTCTTCTTTAAATTATGGTCGGGGCAGTTGTGAACGCGGTGAAGCATGCCGTTGGCGGCTTGTTATTAGCGTAGTCAGAGATGCTGGCCGTGGCGGGCCATGATGTGCCGCACCACGCTGTAGTCCTGAAGCGAATCACTGGATAAGTCTTTGCCGTAACCCGAGCGTTTCAGCCCGCCGTGGGGCATTTCGCTGACGAGCATGAAATGGCTGTTGATCCAGGTGCAGCCGTATTGCAGGCGCGCGGCAACCTGCATCGCCTTGTCCAGATTCTGGGTCCACACCGACGAGGCGAGGCCGTATTCGGAGTCGTTGGCCCAATCGACGGCCTGCGCGAGTTCGTCGAAACGGGTCACGGTGACGACCGGGCCGAACACTTCGCGCTGGACGATCTCATCGCTCTGTTTGCAGCCGGCCAGCAGCGTCGGTTGATAGTAGAAACCGGCGCCGGAATGCACGGCCGCACCGGTCACGCGTTCGATGTGCGGCTGGCCAAGGGCGCGCTCGACGAAACTGGCGACGCGGTCACGCTGGCGGGTGCTGATCAACGGGCCGATCTCGTTGTCGGCATCGCGTTTGCCAGCGAAGCGCAGGCTGCTGACGGCGGCACCGAGTTCGGCGACCAATTTGTCGTGAATGCCGGCCTGCGCGTAGATCCGGCAGGCGGCAGTGCAGTCCTGCCCGGCGTTGTAATAACCGTAGGTGCGCACGCCCTCGACGACAGCTTTCAGATCAGCGTCGTTGCACACGATTACCGGGGCTTTGCCGCCAAGTTCGAGGTGAGTGCGTTTCAGGGTTTTCGCGGCGGCCTGGAGGATTTTCTGGCCGGTGACGATATCGCCGGTCAGCGACACCATGCGGATTTTCGGGTGACTGACCAAATGGCTGCCGACGCCTTCGCCGCCACCGCAGATGATGTTGATCACCCCACGCGGGAGGATTTCGGCGAGCGCAGGCGCCAGTGCGAGGATCGACAGCGGCGTGTGTTCGGACGGCTTGAACACCAGCGTGTTGCCGGCAGCGAGGGCCGGGGCGATTTTCCACGCGGCCATCATGATCGGGTAGTTCCACGGCGCAATCGACGCCACCACGCCAATCGGATCGCGGCGGACCATGCTGGTGTAGCCGGGGAGGTATTCACCGCTGAGCTGGCCGGTCTGGCAACGCACGGCGCCGGCGAAGAAACGGAACACATCGACGGTCGCGGTCAAATCGTCCTGACGCGCCAGGTGCAATGGCTTGCCGCAGTTCAGCGATTCGAGGCGGGCGAGGTGATCGGCGTGTTTTTCGACGGCGTTGGCGATGTCGAGCAACAGGTTGGAACGTTGCTGCGGCGTCGTGCGCGACCATTGGGCAAAGGCCTGGTGGGCGGCGAGGATCGCCGCTTCGACCTGCTCGGTGCTGGCCTCGGCAATGTGCGTGAGAATTTCACCGGTGGCCGGGTTGAGGATCGGCTCGACAAAACCTTCCCCGGCGACCAGTTGGCCGTCGATCAACAACGCGGTACACATCGGGGTCTGCGCGCCAGCCATTTTCCGCGATCTCTTTTCTTGTGTGGTCATTGTTGCTCCCTGTGTCACCGGGAGCCGACCGTCTTATAGATGCAGCAAGACTAGTGCGCGGCTCCGGGGTCGACAAATTCTAAATACTGAACGTGGCATTCGATTAAATAGATGGCTTGCGTCCGCCGTGGGGTTGTTCGCGAGCGACGGTCAGGAATGGGTCGACCAATGCTGGGCGCGCAGTGCCACGGCGCCAGGCCAGGCCGACGTCGAGGGTCTGGTTGAGGTCGGCGATGGGGCGGGCTTCGATGATGTCGCCCTCCAGCGACCACGGGCGATAGGTCATGTCCGGCTGGATTGATACGCCCAAACCCGCTGCGACCAGACTTCGCACGGCCTCGGTCGATGCGGTTCTCAGAGTGATCTTCGGTTGCAGTCCGGCGCCCTGCCATAGACGTTGAGCGTTGCTATCCATTTCGTCGACGTTCAGTTGAATCAACGGCTCGCGAGCGACGTCGGCGAGATTGATGCTGTCGTGTTCCAAAAGCGGATGCTGCGCTGGCAGCCACAAACGGTGGGGCGAATGGGTCAGCACCTCAGTCTGCAAGGCATGACGGTCTTCGAGGTTGGAGAGTATCAACACCCCGACATCGATCTCGCCGCTGACCAGCAAGTGCTCGATATAGGGCCGTTCGTCCTCCATCACTCTGATTTCAACGTTGGGATAAGCGCGTTGAAAACGCGTGATCAAATCAGCCAAGTAGTAACCAGCGACAAGGCTGGTCACGCCGATGATCAACTGCCCGGCAACCTGATCGGTGCTCTGTTGCAGGCTGCGTTTGGCGTTATCCACAGTCGCCAGAATCAAGTGCGCCTGGCGTAGGAATTGATGACCCTGATGCGTCAGCGTCATGCCCTTGGCGTGTCGGCTGAACAGGCTGACGCCGATTTCCTCTTCCAGTTGCTGGATCGCCAGGGTCAGGGTCGATTGGGAAATGAACGCCGTTTGCGCGGCGGCGGAGATCGAGCCGGTTTCGGCCACGGCGATGAAGTGACGGATCTGACGCAAGGTCATCATGGGAAGGGTACCCAGTGGGCGGTTTTTATAGATTGGCTGGAGTGTATATCTATTTTCGCGAACGGCAGTCCGGTGCCGAGCAACATCTGGAAGCACACTCGTGAGCAGGGCAGGGGCACTTTCGAACTAGGCTGAGGGCCTTATAGATCCGGATAACCCCTGTTTGGAGGCGGAACATGAACACCCGTGGATTGCTCGATCAACTACTCAAGTCCGGCCAGGATCTGTTGCAGAACAAGGCCGGCGGGTCGCAAAAAAAAACGGCTGCCGGTGGGTTGGGCGGCTTGCTTGGCGGATCGTCCGGCGGTAGTGGCCTTGGCGGTCTGCTGTCGGGTGCCGGCGGTGGCGCACTGGCGGCAGGCGCCATGGGCCTGCTGCTCGGCAACAAGAAAGTGCGCAAGGTCGGTGGCAAAGTCGCAATCTACGGCGGCCTCGCCGCACTCGGCGTGCTGGCCTACAAAGCATACGGCAACTACAACGCCCAAAAAGGCACCGCCCCGCAAACCGAGCCACAAACCCTCGACCGAGTGCCACCCGCGCAAGCCGAACAACACAGCCAGGCAATCCTCAAAGCCCTGGTCGCCGCCGCCAAAGCCGACGGCCACATCGACGATCGCGAGCGGCAATTGATCGAGGGTGAATTCACCAAGCTCGACAATGATCAGGAACTGCAGCACTGGCTGCACGCCGAACTCAACAAACCCCTCGACCCGACCGACGTCGCCCGCGCCGCGAGTACGCCGGAGATGGCGGCTGAGATGTATATCGCCAGCGTGATGCTGGTGGACGAGGAGAGCTTTATGGAGAAGAGCTACCTGGATGAGTTGGCGCGGCAGTTGAAGTTGGAGCCAGGGTTGAAGGTGGAATTGGAGAGGCAGGTTCGTCAGTTGGGCTGATGCCTACCTCTACCTCTTCAGGGCCGATGCACATCATCAAAATCATCGGCCTTGGGGGTGGCAAATATACCTTTCGCTTCTTGGGATCGGTAATACGCCTCAATTGTTAAAGATGGGTCAATACGTGCTTTAACAATGCATGGTTTTTGTTGCCATGGATATTCTTCGAGCTGCTTGCTCAGCGCTTTGGAGCCCGTTGCCAGCCAGGCTTTTTCCGATTGATCTCGCCATCGTCGTGGGTTACGGCCGGTTTTTACGTCGTAGGCGGCGGTTACCGGGTCCAGGTGACGACTTTGCTCAAGCACCGGCAGGTCCGGCAGCGGTTGTGTGACGTCCATGTAACGTTGCAGGCAATCCCAGAAGGCCAGCGCATTCGGCTGGTCGAGGCCCAGGGCGTGGACTTTGGTGGCCAGACAAATCTTGTTGTCGGTGTAGCGGTGATGAAGCCACAGGGCATAGTCATGGGAACCATAACCGCTGGGTAGCAGTTGCAACACCGGGTCAAACTCTTCAAAAGGTGCAACGAAGAGTCGACGGAAACGCCGCTTGAAGCGGAGCATTCCGTCGAGGCGATTGAACTCGCTTCCGTCGTGGGTGCTCATTCTGCCGTACAGCCACAGCAGGCTATCAGTCCCGACAGTTGCTACGAAATAAAG
Organism: Pseudomonas sp. NPDC087615; assembly: GCF_044743445.1. NCBI lineage: Bacteria > Pseudomonadati > Pseudomonadota > Gammaproteobacteria > Pseudomonadales > Pseudomonadaceae > Pseudomonas > Pseudomonas sp. NPDC087615. The sequence goes on from NZ_JBIUWM010000062.1 coordinate 27,440, forward strand.
AAATGTGCCTAGCCAGAGGCAAACTTGCATGCTGTCAGTTCCAAAAAGTGAACCATATCTCCATAGAACGGTACCGGCGAAAATTACGAAACCGCCGATTTGGATCTGATGCACCAGTTTTTTGCCACTCATGAATAGCGCAAGTGAAATATACATGGCAGCCACGACAGCTATGCATCCAATTAACATATAAAACGCATTAACATCGCTTCTCCCTGTGTTGGGGGCGAACTCAGTGACTATTCCGAGTCCCCAAACAGCTGATACGAAAGAGATACAAATTAATTTAAGTATAAATAGTAGATGTGGAATCTTAGTGGTGCTTTGAAATTGCCAGCGGCTCGCGCTGCAGTATATATTTTCAGTGTGTCCCGTCTCCCGCTGTCGGCGATATGCTGACTGCTCTTTACTCTCTAATTGGGCAGTGACTTCCATTTCTGGCTCTAGGTATGCGTAGTGACCAAAAGCAAGATGAGTATCAAAGGTACCTGAACGATTGAGGTCTTGTGCCGATTTGGGTGGCGGCAACGCTTCTTGGTTGTTGCTGTAATATGCACTTACAGCATATGGAGTGTCCAATTTAAATGTCATACAGGGAACTCAGTGGTTTCAATTTGCCAATAGGGGGGTGTTTCATTTACAGGCAGATTGTCTGGCGGTAGTCGACGGTTTGACGGTGAAAATGCTGACCAGTTTTTAGGGCTGGGCTGGGGTAAAATCAAATGCTCGTCTTGCTGATCTGAGCTTAATTCAAACTGAGCACTAATTTTTAAACCTTGAGTTACCCGAACATTATAACGATCTAGGGGGCTAAGCTGAATTATGGGTAAGCTTGCGGGGACGATGTAAAGCACGCTAGTCGAGTCCAACGAAAGCGCTGCTACCTTAGGCGCTGCAGCGGGTACACGATGGTAGCGTTTTACGTCGAAAAGACCGTTAATTCGCAAGCTACTTTGGAACTCTTGAGCGATCAATTGAAATTGCTTGGCATTCTCGAACATTGACAATAGTGGAGAGCTGAGAACTATAGCCCAGTCCTGATCGTCTAGGGCTTGTTTCTGAGGTACAACGCATTGAAGCCCCGAAGTTGGTATTGGCGAGCGATCATGATCCGCTTGTTCTAAAGCCTTGCGGTGCGCTACGGGTGCTTTTTTTCGCCATTCGGCCAACCGTTGTACGAATATTTGTGGTTTTCCGATAATGCCGAGTAGTTGCTGATAGGCAACCTGCGGATCCTTCAAGTGAGAAAAACGCTGACCATTGCCCAAAGCATGATCCAGCATTCCCGCTTCGGCAAATTGGCTACCGAATGGGCCTTTTTTCACCACTATCTCCATGTCACTGTCGGTCAACAGATTGGCAGCGATAGTACCTCCTATAGCCAGAGCCATGCCGACAACCAACGCATACGGATTAATAACGACTCCGAAACCATAAGCTGCCCATATACCGCCGCCAACTGCGGCTATACCGTAAGCTGCGGCTGCATCTGTGTCCCCTTGTTTCAGCGATCGTTGGCTATCCCATCCGCTCAGTATTGCTCCAACAAGGGTTGCGACACCCCCAGCAGTTCGAAGTAGTGATATTTTTGAACTGCCGGTTTGTATTTTGAGGTTTTTTGCCCAGCTTGAAGAGATTTTTTTTACATCGAAGCGGGGTTTAGTAAGTTGTTGTTCAAAGGCTGTACCTAGCAATAGTTTGCTATGACTACCCAAAGCTGCCGTTAAATCTGCAATCGCACTAAAAACGCCCACTGCTCCGCGCCATTTTTCACCTCCGGATTGAAGGTCTCCGTAAGCGTTTACTTGGACGAGCAGGTTGTAAGCCGCAAATGCCACCATCAACGTAGGTACGGCTTTAGTTTTTTCCATCGTCTCGGTCATGGCGCCGAAACGAACTCGGAATGCACTGTAGTTTGCCAAGTCTGCATGTCCTTTGGGGATAGCAATGACTGTGACATCGCGCAACATCGGGCGACTTGTTTCCGAGCCACGTGGACTGGTACTACCCACGGCTGTACCTGACTGGTCGTGGAGGGTGGCGTAGCGGTAGCTTTTGCGAGTCAAGGCTTGGCGTTCGACATCAGTAAGTCCGCCACGCAATCCCGCACCTTGCACACCGATAACTACGAAATCTTGGGCTAGCGCCTGTCCCTGAGGCATCAACTTAATCTCGGCCATTTTCGGTGAGAGCGCAGCGAGGGTCACGAATGTTGGAGAAAATAAGCGATCCAGTTGGATTTTGGACGCGTTCTGGGACAAGCGACCGATCTGGGCTACGACGCTGGCACCGAAGTTATCGAGTAAGTCGGCGAGAAAGTACGCAAAGCCTTTTCCGGCGCTGGGTTGATCCACTTCTCCGTTCAGTGATGCCGTAAGCATCAGCGTACTCAATCCCATGGTTTCTGGCTTCGGCGCCTGACCACCTTCGCGCAGAGACTTTAAGCGCTTGACCAAATCAGGCAGTTGGTCGGCAGTTTCTGCCAGCAGCAGTGTGCCAAGTGGGTGCTGCCCTTGAAGCAAGTTTTGTACGAGTCGATTGATAGAACTGGTCAGCTCTGGATAACCCTTGCCGGTGTACATAGAGTCGCTGCGTTCAGGAACTTGATTGAGTGCATCAAGCGCCAGGGTCAGCAAGCTATAGGGTTCGACTAACCCTTCATCCTTTCTGTAGCACCAGTCGAGAAGCACTGGCTGGAGTTGTTTATCCAGTACCTCGACGAGGATGGACAGCCGTTTTGCCAATTTTTCACGGCATTTTTCACGTTGTTCTTCAAACACAGCAGTGTGGAGTTTGGGTAGGTCGACTTTGTCTTGCAGCTCAGCAATAGGACCTGCCAATGTGCTGTACAAAACTTGCGCATAACGCCCGTGAGGCTGATGCGGAACCAAAGCATTCAGGGTTTGCAGATAGTCGACGCATTCTTTTACTTGTGCTGTCGCATGACGAAGAGCGAACAACGAATCATCAAGAATCATCCCAATCAGATGCGGATAATCACGTAGGCCTTTTTGAGCGAGCAGGTCTTCTCCAGCCTCCAGGACCGAGAGGGCCGGCGGAGGTGTCTGTTTGATCTTTTGAGCCAGCTCTTCCTTACGTTGTTGCAGTTGCAGAATCAACGAATCAGGTTTGAATGCTGCAAAGTCAGGAGTGAACTCAGCAGGATCTTCCATCGCCGCTTCAATGCTGAAATCCCGAGAGCGCAGACCCTTGGTCAGTTTTTTGATCGGAGTTGCGGGATGAATCTGAGTAGCTTTCCAGTGCGTGGTTTCACCCGCTGTTGCCGCCCAAGCGGAGGCCATATTTTGGCTACGGGCCTTTATGCGGTTTGGGTCTTCTTCCAGCCAGGTGATGTATTCCCACGTCCATGAGACTTCACTGAACGCCATGCTCAACTGTCGACCGACAAAGCGGCCTTGAAGGAACATCGGTACCAGCATCAGTTGCTGCTTGACGCCCACCGGCTCGCGTTTATCGGCGTTGCCTTTTTTTTCTGCGACTTTACGCCAATGGGTTAAATCGACTTCGGACAGTTGCCCTTTGCCGTCGGTGACCAGTTCACGCCACACCTTGTTGTTCTGAAAAACGTAGACGCGTCCCGCACGTGGTACACCGCCCTGAAGAGTTTCATTGAGCTTGTCGTGTCCCGGCAGGCGGGCGAGAGGTGTGATCGCAAGCAAGGTGTTTTGCTGGTACTTGTCCAGCTCTTCGGTGGTCTTCGCGTCCACCATGATAGGGATTTGCAGCTTGCCGCCATCGATTCGATCAACACTTAGTGCTAATCGTGATTTCTGATCATTATCGTAGTCAGTCTTCTTGCGCGTCCCTTCGGTAATGGACTTGTCCTTGAACTCACTCATGCCTTGTCCTCTGGCCCCAACAATTGCAATTGACTGCCCAAATCCGGGTCTCCCCACACGTCTACGATGAGCGCCTCTTTGCCTTTCTCGCTGGTTTTTCTTGGTGCGGCCGTGTTGACCGGTGCGTTGCCCAGCGTTTGCCCGACCGGTGCGGTATCGGCCGGCTTGGGCGGTACAGGAAGTACCGCAGCAGCGCCAGTACCGCTTCCGGGGCTGCCGCCGGAGTTGATGTTGATCACCGGGCCGCTCATGGTAACGCCAGCGGCGTCGATCTTGATAAAGCTGCCCCCTCCGATCAGCGTCAGCTCAGCTCCCGCTTCCAGCACGACCTTGATGCCGCTATCAAGGTGGATTTCCTGCCCCGCATCAATGAACTGCCCGGTGCCAATCTTGATGTGCTGATTCACCCCAACCGTCAGGTGATCATTGGCCTGCGCCTCAACCTTGCGATCTTCATAAACGGTGTGATGTTCTTCGGCCTTGAATTCCGTGTAGCTGTTCTGCTCAACCGTGTCGTGGCGTTCGTTGCCCACCCGAATCTTCTGATCATGTTCAATGTTCTCGTCCCAATCCCGCTGGGCATGCAGGTAGATCTGTTCCTGGCCTTTTTTGTCTTCGATGCGCAGTTCGTTGTAACCGCTGCCACCCATTGAGCTCAGGGTTTTGAACGTCGTGCGGGTCTTGTTCGCCGGCAGGGCGTAAGGGACGGTGTTTTCCTTGTGGTACAGGCAGCCGCTGACCAGTGGTTGGTCGGGGTCGCCTTCGAGGAAGGTGACGAGGACTTCCATGCCGATGCGCGGGATGGCGATGCCGCCGTATTGGGCGCCGGCCCAGGCGCTGGAGACACGCAGCCAGCAACTGGTTTTGTCGTCGGCCTGGCCTTCGCGGTCCCAGTGGAACTGGACCTTGACGCGGCCGTACTGGTCGCAGTGGATTTCTTCGCCTTTGGGGCCGGTGACCACGGCGCTCTGGCTGCCGAGGATGCGCGGTTTCGGGTGGCGCAGGGGCGGGCGGTTGGGCACGTCCCACGGGGTGGCCTGGAAGCGGTTGCGGTAGCCCTGGTGGAAATCGTCTTTGAGTGCGGTGGTGTCGCTGGTTACCGACTCTTCCAACACTTGCGGCTGTTTGCCTTCGTGCAGCACTTCGGTGAGCAGCCACAGGTCGTTCCACTTGGCTTTTGGGTGCTCGGTCAGGGCCAGAAAATGGCCGCTGACCAGCAGCGGCTGATCGCTCTTGCCTTCAGCCAGTTGGAAGTCGCTGCGGTGGCGTTCGAGGGCGCGTTTGGCCAGGTGTTTGCCGCGCTCGCGATCAACGAAACGGCCCGGGTAATCGTAGTCTTCGAGGTCGGGCAGGGCATCGCCACGGTTTTCGCTTTCCAGCGTCAGGCGTGGTTTTTCGAAGTCGTAGTCGCGGCGGGTGGTGCGGCTGGTGCGGGTTTCCAGGCGCAGGTCGAAACGCTTGATCACCGGGTTGCTGGCGACCATGCCGGAGTCTTGCTGATAGGCCACGGGTTGGAGTTTCGGGAACACCGTCTGGTCATCGCCGAAAATCAGTTTGTGCGCCGTGGCGCTGTGCTGGAAGTGGTAATGGATACCTTCTTCTTCGCACAGGCGCTGGATGAAGTGCAGATCCGACTCGTCGTATTGCACGCAATAAATGCGCTCGGGGTAAATCGAGTGGGTCTGGAATTCGTAGGCGTTGCTCTGGATGCCGTGTTCTTCGAGAACCATGCCGATGATCTTCGGCACGCTGAGGTTCTGGAAGATGCGCTGGTTGACGCGGTGCGCCAGGTACGACAGTTGCGGGCGCAGGGTTACCGAATAACGGGTCAGGCGTTTGCCGGAATCACCCTGGGCGGCGCGGTAGATCTGGCCGTGTATGCCGCTGCCGTCGGGTGACAGTTGCAGGAAGGCCGGTTTGTGCAGCAGGGTCTCGAGGTCCAGCGACGGTTTTTCACTGACCAGTTCCACCTCGAAGACAAAGGGCTGGCTGATGGCTTCTCGGCCGGTGAGGGTAAACACCTGAAAATCGGCGGAGAGCCCTTCGATGGTCAGGGCAAAGTGAGTTTCATTGGCCGGCGCGAACATCCCTTGTTCCTCGTGCTGTACAGCGGCGCTCGTCGACGGCCGCAAAAGCGGGTCAACGTACGCGAAATTCTGGAGGGGCGTAAACAACATCGACCAGCAGAGCTGGCCGATGCTTGTAACGATCAGCCGTAATTAAACGACTGGAGCACGCCAGTCATCGGAACCCGAAGTACCGGATACTTCGTGGGTCCAGGTGATTTTGCGGTAGGTGAACTGCACTTCTTCC